>CAJOGS010000273.1:2729-6970 GCA_905234045.1 uncultured Selenomonadaceae bacterium
CTACCGCGTAAATTATTTAAATAATAGTGGTTATCGCCCTCCCCCGATTTTTTGAGAAGGTTCATATAAACAGCATTAGCCAATTCAAAATCTTCAGGGTAATTAATGTCAATTTCTTCAATTTTGCCAACTTCACATATGTATGGATGATATCCGATTCTTCGACCGGTTTCTAAAAACATCTGACGAGTGAAAGCAAAACAACCGCTAGTTTCTTTGTATAAAATCGGTAAATTTTGAGAACGAGGTATATTTTGGGGATCAAAATTAATCGGAGTCCCGTCATTCCACAAAAATTCCTGTAATTTACTCGCCGAAAAAGCAGAATCATATTCGCCGCTTTTAACTGCCGTGATGCATTTTCTTACGGTATCAGCTTTTAGAAAAGGACTGGTAACATGCGATAAAACTAAAATATCTGTATTAACTTCATAAAGAAAAGCTTTGATAAAGTCGTTAGCCGTAGTTTCAGCTGTATCTAGAGACTCGCTACGTTTAAGAAATTTGACTCTGCCTGTCAAGTAGTTCTGAATTTCAGGATTACTGCAGTAGCAATAAATCTCATCAATTTCCTCAACTTTACTTAATGTGTTAAATATGAGGTGACACAACGGCGTATTGTCATCAAAACGTTTTAAATTTTTATTGGGAAAACGTTCGTTATTAAGTTTTATAGGTATCATAGCAACAGTTTTCATATTTAACTCCTTCTTAGTTGTGATTAAAACAATCGTGAATTTTCAAAAAATTAAACTAAATCAATCATAGACATAAAAAACTCAACATTCAATTTACATTTTTGGAGTTTTCAAAACTGTAAGTAAATCAGCTCTCGGAATACTGGTTATAATGGTTTTAGCACTACAATTTACTAACTTTATGTTCAAAAGATTATAACACGCATAATTAAGGCTGTCGTATCCCTTAAGTAAGGCATAATGATTGAAAAACAGACGTGTCATACCTAAATTTTGAAGCAATTGTTTTTGATTATTTTCTGAATCTTCATCATGATAGGCATGATCGTCTGTAATCGAAATATTTAAAGCTTTATTTATTGAATCCATAATTCCTGTAGAATCGCAGCCTAATAAATAAATTTCGTTAAATCCCATATAAATTGCCACAGCAATAGCATATTGTACAACAGTATAAAAACCCGTCATTGGTTTGTCGATATCCAAATATAGTGTATTAGAAACATTTATATCTTTACCTAAACAAAGATAATTCATGTCCAATATATTATCAAAGTTATTTTTTTGGATAAAATCAAAACCGCGAATATCCGCAAAACAAATTGGATTTTGTTCTGCAATACGATGAAAATTTTCCAAAATTTTTTCCATATTGAATTTTAAATCATTTCTCAAATTGAAGAATGCTAAATCCATCCACAAATGTACATTAGTTTTTGCTATTTCAAAGTTCTCAACAAAAGAAAAATTATTAACCGTAAAAACAAATTCATCTGCCAATAAAGACAAATCAACTTGTTTCAATGATGGTCCATTCCCTAAAATGAAACAACGTTTACCTGCATGCAAATTTAAAAATTTCTTATTTTGAGCCAAAAGTTAATCTACAGAAATTGAAATTTCCACATTTATGCCACCTTTCTAAAATTTGAACAAAAATATTTTAAAACAAAATTTTTTAAAAAACAAGGAAAAACGCCGATACTTCCCTGTTATACGTCAACCCCTGCTTCGTGCCGACATATAAAAATTCTGCGTTCGGTACTTTATTTTTTACGGCGTCAATCAATGTCAACGCGGGGTAAATGTGTCCGCCCGTGCCTTACTATTATTTTTATTTTTTTCAAGTCCTTATTTAGCATATGCCTAAATTTTAATTTCACCGACGCAATTATTTTTCAGAAAAAATTTTCCAATTTGTCCGCGTCGATATTATTCTTCAATTCGTAATTATAAAAAACAAGTTTATGTTAGTGCGTGTTGGTAAAGTCAAAATAAAAATTTTTTCATCAGTAACTAAAAAAATTGAAAGTTGGAACTACCCAACCTTTAGCAAATTTCTTTCTGTTGGGATTACCCGCGCCCCAGCCCGTCTCTGTTTTTGTCCGTGATTAAAATTTGTGTAAAAGGTGGAACGCGGCTGTACTGCTGACTTGTTACCGCGCTAAACGCGAAAAACCTGACGGGCAGCAGCGTCTTTCTTGCAAATGCGAGGAGTACGAGCATTTGCTTTACTTTTCTTTGACAAGACAAAGAAAAGTAAATATCAATAAAAAAATATTTCCAAATTAAGATTTTTCCAACACACCGGAAAAATAAAAGCGTCAGTGACATTAAAAATTTTTCAAGGCGTTTCTATTCTGGAATGTGCCAAAATTTCAATTCTGCCGACGCCTCTATTTTTCAAAGCGTCGCCGTCAATTTCCAAATATTTTCCAATTCCCGGGAAATATTTATTGACGTAGCCGGTATTTTCCATTTCGGTTACAACATCATACATTTCATCAGGTTCAAGACCAATGGTGTAAAGCGCAATTTCAAACGCCGCCGTCATATCGTCTGAAAGACCTTCTCTGTAGTTTTGCAAATTAAATTCCCAAATATAGCCCTGTTGATCAATAACAAGCCCAATGACCGCGCCTTCGCCGTCACTGAAATTTTTGAGCGGCATAATAACAGTTTCGCTGTATTGATTCGACTGACTTGTTATCATACTTTCATCAATCGCCACGCTGTTTGAGTAACCTTTGAATCTGACAAGGTGATTGTAATTTCTAAAAAAAGTATCTGAATCAAAATCGCAAACGTCAACATTATAAGCCGCAAAACAATTTGAAACCATCGCAACAAGAATTGCCAATGTCATTAAAAATTTTTTCATTTAAAACGCCTCCTAAAGATTATTTACAATACGTTTAAAATCTTTGCCGCGCTGTTCAAATCCGTCGTACATGTCGAAACTTGCACAGGCGGGACTTAACAAAACAACTTGCGGCGCGTGTGCAATATTTTTTGCAAGTTCAACGGCTTTTTCCATTGAATAGCCCGCATCAAGAATTTTTTCGGCAGGAAAATTATTTTTCAGCGCGTCATTTTTGAAACGTTCCGCCGCGTCGCCGACTAAAATTAAATTGTCTACGCGCTCTTTTACCAACTGCAAAAAGTCTGTCAAATCTGTAAGTTTGTCATCGCCGCCCGCAATTAAAATTATATTGCCGCTGAAAGTTTCCAACGCCTTAATTGCAGAATCTGTATTTGTCGCCTTTGAATCATTGTAATATTTTACGCCGTCAATTTCTCTGACAAATTCAATCCTGTGCTCAACGCCCGTAAAAGCCATTAAAACGCGCCGAATATTTTCGACGGTACAATTTGCCAAAAACGCCATTAAAGCCGCGCAAAGGGCATTTTCGACGTTGTGAGAGCCTTTTATACCGAGTTCGTCCATCGTGCAAAGTTCGTGAATTTTTCCGCCGTAATTTATAACCAATTTATCGCCGTCAAGGTACGCGCCTTCCGACAAATTTTTTTTGCGACTGAAATATAAAACTTTGCAAGCGGCGCGGCTTTTAATTTCTCTGATACTTTCATCATCGTAATTTAAAACCAAAAAATCTTCCGCCGTTTCCTGCGCGAAAATTTTTTCTTTCATCTGCTGATAAATTTCCATTGTACCGTGTCTTTTCAAATGATCCGGCGTAACGTTCAAAATTGCCGAAATGTGCGGCTTAAAATTATTTGTCGCCTCCATTTGATAACTTGAAATTTCCGCCGCAATACAACCGCCCGCGCCCGTTTCAAGTGCAACTTCAGAAAGTGCCACGCCGATATTTCCGCCGACGCCGACTTTTTTATAACCTGTTTCAAGCAACAAGCCGAGCAAAGTTGTTGTAGTAGTTTTGCCGTTCGTGCCGGTAATTGCGCAAATTGGAGACTGCGCCAAATTGTAAGCAAGTTCAACTTCACTGATGACTGAAATATTTTTCTGCAACGCAGTTTGTAAAATTGGAATACGAAGAGGAACGGCGGGCGAAACAATAATTAAATCCACGCCGTTAAGCAAATTTTCAGTCTGCGCGCCGAAACTCAAATTTATTCCGAGTTGGCGCATTTCGTCAAAATTATATTTTAAATCTGATTCGTTTTTGGCGTCGCTCAAAGTGACATTTGCGCCGAATTTTTTGGCAATTTTCGCCGCCGCAAAGCCGCTTATACCCGCGCCAATTACGAGAATATTTTTATTTTGAAATTCCATTAAAAAAC
>CAJOGS010000274.1 GCA_905234045.1 uncultured Selenomonadaceae bacterium
TAAAGATTTTGAAATTAAAACTGTCATTTCAGAAGCCTTTATTATAATTTCTCATTTTCATACCTTACTAAAACGCTTGTGAAAACACCTTCTTAATTTTCGGTTCGTCGTCGGCGTCTACGTTTTCAATTTTCAAATTATAATAAAAATTTCCAAGATCGAATAATGGGAATTCAATGTCATGTTTTTCGAGTTGAACTTTCAATGCCAAAATTGTAGTTCGTGTGTCGAAATTATTTTCAAAATCATAGTTTGCATAAGCAACCAGTTCATCGGTTTTATCTATTTTTTTTGCCAATTCTTTAAGCAGGCGAGTTTTACCGATTCCGCCTTCGCCATAAAAAATAATGGCAGTGCAGGTATCATTTTTGGAATTGATTTTTTTGTAGTTGTACTCAAAAATTTTCTGCGCTTCAATGCGGTCGATAAAAACGCCTTCAAAATTTGTTGCCATAAAATCCTTCCTTTTTAAATTGAAAAAAAATAGTCGCCTTTAGCGACTTAAAGAAATTTTTTTATTTGAACATCTGCGCGATATTTTCAAGCAAAATAGTTTCTTGCTCCGATGTTTCAAGATTTTTTATTGTTACGGTTGAATTTTTAACTTCGTCTTCGCCAAGAATCAGCGCAAATTTTGCGCCGGACTTCGCCGCCTGTTTCATCTGCGCTTTTAAACTGCGTTTGGCAAAATCCATATTCGCAGAAATATTTTTGCGGCGCAGTTGAGTTAAAAGGTTGAAAGCGTAAACATCAGCATTTTCATCGGCGGCAACTATGAAGGCGTCAAGCGGAACTTTTTCAGCTTGCAAAACAGTTTGTTTTTCAAGAGCGATTAAAACTCTTTCAAGCCCTGCCGCAAATCCAATCCCGGGCGTTGGATTTCCGCCAATTTCTTCAATTAAACCGTCGTAACGTCCGCCGCCTGCAACTGCGGATTGTGCGCCTAATGGCGGATACTGAATTTCAAACGCGGTTTTAGTGTAATAATCCAAGCCGCGTACAAGGCGGGGATCAATTTCAAAATCTACGCCCGCCGCCGTCAAATATTTCTGAACCATTGCGAAATGTTCACGGCATTCATCACAAAGGCAACTTTCAATTTGCGGCGCGTCTGTAATAAAATCTTTGCCGCCGTCAACTTTACAATCCAAAATTCTCATCGGATTTTTTAAAAGTCTGTGCTTGCAATCGTCGCAAAGTTCCTCAATATTTTCACTGAAATAGTGCTGTAATTTTTGGCGATAAACGGGGCGGCACTTTGGACAACCTACGGTATTTATTTTTAATTTTAAATCTTCAAGCCCCAAACTTTTCAGAAAATCCCATGCAATCAAAATAATTTCTGCGTCAACTGCAGGATTCTGTTCGCCCAACGCCTCCACGCCGAATTGATGAAATTCTCTAAGGCGTCCGGCTTGCGGTCTGTCATAGCGAAACATTGAGCCGATATAAAAAAGTTTTACCAAATTGCCCGTCGCATACATTTTATTTTGAAGATACGCACGAACTGCAGACGCGGTATTTTCAGGGCGCAAAGTGATTGAACGTCCGCCGCGATCTGTGAATGTGTACATTTCTTTATCTACAACATCAGTACCTTCACCGATACCGCGCTGAAAAAGTTCGGTATGTTCAAAAGTCGGTGTACGAATTTCTTCATAGCCGTAATTTTTGCAAATGGCGCGGATTTTATTTTCAACGTAAAGCCAATTTGTAATTTGTTCCGGCAAAATATCTTTAGTGCCTCTCGGCGCATTTGTCAGCAAATTTATTCCTCCATTACAACGAATTTTTTAATTAATGACGCCAACTGCGGCGACGTTTTGGGCGAAATCTTTTTGGTTTATTATCGTTATCTTCAGGTTCATCTTCAAACGTGTCATTTTCTTCAACCGGCGGAACTTCTTTTACAGGTGAAAATTTTTCTTCAGGTTTAATTTTTAAAACATCTTCCAAAGATTGAATTTCGTTTAATGAATCATTTTCTTCAACTTCTTCAAGAACTTTTGATTTTCCGATTGGGCGAACTATTTCAGCCGGATCAGATTTTTTGAACGGATTATATTTTGGAATTGGATTGTATGAATTTGTGGATTCAGTTTTTTTGGCGGGAGTATATTTTGGAATGGGGTTGTATGGATTTGCAGATTTAACAGGATTATATTTTGGTATCGGATTATATGGATTGACGTACTTATTTTCTTTAACAGGTTCAATTTCTTCTTCAGGTTCAAAATCATCTACAGATTGAATTTCTTCAGCGCGTTCATTTTCTTCTTCGTCGTCTTCTTCAACGTGTTCATGTTTTCTAAAAGGTCTGCGACTTCTGAAAGGTCTAAATCTTTTTTCGTGGCGCGGCTCTTCTTCAACTTCTTCTTCAGTCTCGAAATCATCTACAGATTGAATTTCTTCGACGGGTTCATTTTCTTCTTCAGTCTCAAAATCATCTACAGATTGAATTTCTTCAGCGCGTTCATTTTCTTCTTCGTCGTCTTCTTCAACGTGTTCATGTTTTC
>CAJOGS010000275.1 GCA_905234045.1 uncultured Selenomonadaceae bacterium
TTGATATCGCACTATCAAACTATCGCACTATCAAACTATTCAACTATCCAACTACTTTTGCTTCGGAAAAAAGAAAGTACATTTAATAAAAATAAAAAATTTTCATCAGTAAAAATATAATTATTCAACACGCCCTAGTTTTTCGTTCTCATCAAACAAAAAATAATTCGTGAATCAGCAATTTTAATCAATTATTCAACGCGCCCTAGCATTTAAATTTTGTAAATGATATAATTTGCGAAATATTTTTGTTTGGAGGTGAAAATTTTGACAAGGCAAAATATTTTTGGTACGGTTTTTGGCGTCGATGCGGGAATGTTGCAGTTGGCAGTTTTTCCAAATATGAGCAAGCGGCGCGCCGGTGAAATTGTCGAGAGGATTTTTGATTTTTACAAAAATAAAAATGTGCGGCTTGTAATGCCGGCTACAGAGGCGCGGCAATTTCGCAAAGAAGAATACGGCTTGCCCTGTGTCGAAAGAGTTCATATTGATATGGCGTTGTCGATTGGCGGCGACGGTACTTTATTGGGAGTTTGTCGCAGATTCCGCGAGCAAGGTATTCCTGTTTGCGGGATAAATTTGGGGACGCTTGGATTTTTGGCAGATATTGAACCGAATGAATTGGAAAGTCGGCTGGCAAAAATTTTAGTTGGAAATTATATTGTGGAGCATAGATTGTTGTTAAGCGGCTACATTCGCAACGAGTTAGGCGAAAAATTTTTAGGCAATGCAATTAATGACGTGGTAATTTCCAAAGGCGGCGGACCGCGTATGTTGAAACTCAGCACCTATGTAAACGATACATATCTGATGAATTACAAGGCGGACGGCGTTATAATTTCAAGTCCTACAGGTTCAACGGCGTATTCATTGAGCGCGGGAGGACCAATTTTAAATCCCAATATCCGCGCTTTACTTTTAACGCCAATTTGCGCACATACTTTTCAAATGCGCCCGCTGGTTGTCAGCGAAGATGACGAAATCAGAATAAAAATTGAGGCTAACCGCGATTTAATGGTAACTTTGGACGGGCAGGAGGCTTTTCAAATTCAACCCGGCGATGATGTTGTTGTCAGAAAATCCAGTTCCGTTGCAAGAATTGTTAAATTTGCAGATAAAAATTATTATGACATACTAAAAGCGAAAATGTGGAGTTAGTAGTGTGGTAGTGTGATAGTACTACTGCCTATTGCCTAATAAAAAAGGAGCGAATGAAAATGTCAGAAATGCTTGCAAATGATATTGTTGATGTAGTCAAAGAGTACAAAAAGCCGCCAAAAATGCGTTCGCCGCAAGAAATCACGGCGAAATATAATCAGGCGTTGGAATATTACAAAGAACTTTGTTTCAAGCCGCAGGAAACCAATCAGTTGAAACTTTCAACCTACGCCGAAATAAAAATTTTGGGCTGGGTACTCGGTAAGCCGGAGCGCGTCGTCATAAAAGATATTTCCGAACACTCGGCAAGTAATCCACTGGGAATTTATTAAATGCGCGCAAAAATAATTACGTCGTACCTTGCGGCGGCGACGTTTTTTTTTATATTGGCAATTTTTGCGGTAGTTTTTCCAAACAAAAATACTGATCCGAGTTTTCACAAAGAAATTATCCCGTCAAATGCAATAAGTTACATTAAAGATGAAAAATTAGTGGCGTTGGCGAACGGCAAATATTTATTGGCGATGCCTGAAGGCGGAACTTTTGTAAAAGGCGTTGCGCCAATGCTTTTAATAAAAGTCGGTCGGGATTATTATCCGCTAAATATTGCAGATGATTCAATTTTGCCGCGTCAAGGGAGAATGTTGCCGCTGAAAATTTTATTTGGTTTCACTTCGCCGCACGCCTCAAATACATTAAAATATGAAGAAAAAACCGGCGACGATCCCAGATTATCTTACATGCGCAAGGCGCGTTATTATTTGCACGTTGAAAACGGTTTTGGAACTGTCAAGCGTTCCTATTATTATCAGTGAGTCAGATGGCTAGAGGCTAGGGACTAGGGGCTAGAGGCTAAGGACTAGGGATTTACTTGTAGTAGCTTTGCGGATTAGAATAAACGCTCTTTCTTTTGTTACTTTTCTTTTGAAAAGAAAAGTAAATTTAAATAATAAAATTATATTATTCAACACGACCTAATGGTTAGTAAAACACTGTTCAACTTGTGAAATTTTTTCAACGCATTTTCTTTTTTAGAAAAGTAAGTCTAGTACTTCGCTATCAGTCAGCAAATTTTTTCCTTAGTGCGTGTTGAATATTTCAAAAAATTATCAAGTTGGAATTTCTCAACCTTTAGCAAATTTCTTTTATTAAGACTACCCGCGCCCCAGCCCGTCTCTGTTTTTGCCTCTGATTAAAATTTGTGTAAAAGGTGGAGCGCGGCTGAATGGCTTACCTGTTACCTCGCTTAACGCGAAAAACCTGACGGGCAGAGCGTCTTTCTTTTTGGTACTTGCAAAGGCGACGAGTAGGAGCGTTTGCTCTTTGACAAGACAAAGAAAAAGTACGTTCAATAA
>CAJOGS010000276.1 GCA_905234045.1 uncultured Selenomonadaceae bacterium
AAAAGATTCACCAACTTTAATTGTTTTTTCAATCGCCCCACGATCGTTTGTGCAACTAACCTTGATGTGAAAAATTTCTCTGATCTTCTTGCCTGACCAGCGACGCTCAATTTTGGTGATAGTAAGCGTCGTGTTGGCAATTTTTCGTCCCTGCTTGTCGCCGTCTTTGAGTCGGTAAAGACCGTCGTCCCCTGCTATGAAATTTTCTCCGCGTAATGATATTCTTGACGTTGCTTGACTGACGGGCAGATTCGCGACCGCCTCCCATGTGCCTAAATCTTGATTGAATCGCGCCACCATTGGTTGAATCTGTCCAAAACATTGCGCCCGTTGCTCCTCTGGAAGAATACGCGGCGGTTTCGGATTCCAAGGCGGCAAAACGTCAGGCAACGGTTTTTCAACTGGCGTGCCCTCTTGTTTATTGAGAACGCCGAACTCCGCTTCACCAAATTTTACAGTCATAATAGCATCACCTCCGAATATGAATAATCATATCGGGATCATCCATTTTTACGAAATTTTCAAATTGCCTCACGCGTGCTTGTAACACGGCAAATGCCTCATACGACAAAAAAGTTCCGCATTTAACTTCGTTGAGCAATTCCTTCAAGCCTTGAATTTCCTGCAACACATTTTCCGTCACAATCAAAATCGGATCTCTTTTGCGTAATCTCAAGTAGACAAGACGGCTTATCGAAAGTCCTGTCTTCTCACTAAGGAACCGAAAATTTTGCAACATGTCAGTAGGAAGAGTGACACAAATCCTCGCGTTTTTAATTTTGTTGTTTTTTTTCGCATAAATTATCCTCCTGTTATTTTCGTTACAAATTTTATTCAATTTTCAAAGAGCAAGTAAAACATCACAGACAATATAAACCGAGCAAATAACTTTGTCAACGCTATTTAAAAAAATTAATTTTGTTTTAATAATTGACTTTGCTTATGGTAATGCTATAATAATGATGAAAGGAGGATTATTGATGCCTAGTTCAAATAAAACTTTCACTGTTCCGGAAGTAGCTGATTTACTCGGACTTAGTGAATTCACTGTTCGCAGACGTATAAAAGAGGGTAAATTAAAAGCTGTAATGGATTCAAAAAAACAAGGTTATAAAATTTCAGAAGATTCCTTAATGGAATATGCAAGTTCCCAAAATTCTAAGGTTGGCTCTTTATGGAAAAAAGGTGCTGTACTTGGCGGAGTAGCTACAACTGTCGGTTCTCAAATTATTAAATCGTGGCCAAAATTTCCTAGTGCAACTTCATTGGCAATCGGTGCATTGGCAGGATTTGGAATAGGTAAAGTTTTAATGACATTGATTGACTCCAATAGCAATTCTTCGGAAATAGATAGTACAGACAACATTCCAGAAATCAGTGAACTAAACAATATTGTCATTTTAGATAAAATTATTGATCGCTTGAATGTTGAACTGGACGACTATGACTTACAAATTGAATATCACGAACTAAAAATGCGTCAACTTGCTAAAGATAGCGAACAATATTTTGATGAGCAAGAATTTATCTTCCAACTTAAGTCTCAAAAATCTATGATTCGCAAAGAAATTAAAGATTTAGAAATTCGCAGAGCTATTTTAGAGCAAAATGAACCTTAACTTATTTTAATATAGCATAAACCCGTTTAAAACCTATTTATAAAAATAGTCGCAGGTACTTAAGTACCTGCGATTTTGCTTTATCAAATAAATGATTCATTTTGTTACTTTTGATAAATATTCCGTAAAGCTGGAGCGTGGAATTTTCCATATACGCCCAATTCGGAAGGCTTTTATTTTACCTTCAATTAATAGACGATAAGCGGCATTTTTTCCAATCATTAGAGCATCACAAAGCTCTTCCAACGTCATCAAAGGTTGTCCTAAATTTTCCATCGATTAGTTACCTCCTCTTTTTTATTGATAATTCAACGTCATAGGATCTCAATTAACGCTTGCTCAAGTCAGACGAGACAGTTGAGCCACTCTCGACTTAACGTAAGCTTCCACAGCAGAAACAGGAATTTTCCATGCCTTACCACCGGTATCTTTGTAAGCCGTCAGTTGCTTGGTTTTGATGAGATTATAGACTGTGTGCGAGCTATATCCCAAAAGAGACGCTACATCGGACACGTGCAATAACGTCTTGGAAAGTTGCATTATACGCATTTGACACACCTCCTTCCTTCTTTTATTTTTATGTTATGTTATTCACAATTAAAAATGATTTAGCTCTATTATTCATTCATCATATAGCACACCACACATAACAAAAACATTGTAAAAGCAAAAATTTTTAAGTGTATATTATAAAAATGAAGCTCAAGCGTCCACGCTTGGGCTATTTTTGTGTCTTTTTTCAGATTGGAGGAGATAGCCTTGAAACAAGGTAAAACATTGGCAGAGCTCGGCAGAGAGCTTCAACGCCAAAGACAAAATCGGCAGGATTTCCTTGCCGATACTCGTTCGCTTGAATTGCAGTCCGATTCTTGCGGCTCGACGCTTCATCTGTCG
>CAJOGS010000277.1 GCA_905234045.1 uncultured Selenomonadaceae bacterium
TATAAGAACCGTAGGAACTACGGGGATAGCTCGGTAATGAAGTGGGCAATGGCTCACTAGTCCCGAGAACCCCGCGACTTTAGTCGTGGGAGGTTCAGTATGCCGTTGCCAACGCCTGTATCACTGATAGACTTCACGGCAATTTTTACACTACACCTAACAGAATTTTTCATTTGTTAGGCGGCGGACACGTTTTACACCCAAAAATGAGAGCCGCAATTTTAGACAGTATCGAACGCCTTGCAAGTATCAGGGCAAAAATCTGCATTGACCAAAATGCTATGAAAAAAGGCGTTATCCCTAAAGATCAACAAGAAAGATTTCATCAACGCGGCGATTACTTTGAATTTAACGGCTATTTATTGCCTTCGGAATCCATTTCTATCACTATGAACGGTAAAATCGTTGACGCTATTCATTTGTTACAAGGCGGGGCTATTATGGCTAATTCTCAAGCCAGAAGCCAAATTACTACCTCTGATATTAATCTTATGCACCCTCCTATCAGAACCACTGAAAACACTGTCTCCATTAATCATTATCTTTTGAGACGTTCAAAAGAAATTATCGGCAGTAATGACCCTAACCGCAAACATTCTAAAAAACTTCAAAAGATTATCACTTTTGAGAATATGTATAAGCGCATCGGAATCGCCGACGGCACACGCAAGCAGAAATTCGACGCTAGAAAAATCGCTTTAAAGATTTTGGATTTTTTCGTTGAAAGCAACTTTATCACGGGATATTCTGTCAATCAGAAAAACGACTCTGCATATTCTGTTTCCATTGATTTTTAATTTTCTTAAATGAAAAATAATTAAAATTTTATAGGGGACTAGTATCCATAAGTAACGGTGGGTCTCGCAAACCCGCATTAGAACGCCGAAAATCGACCCCATTTTTTCCTATAGACTATATAGTCTATATAGACAATATAGTAAAAAAAGCCGCCCCACTGGGGGACGGTTTTTTTATTTTTTTTTTTTAGAAATTTCAAATTTCTAAAAAAAAATAGTTCAGAAAGAAAGTTTGAGATGTAGTGGAGTTTACGCGGAATCGACTAAGTTGCGCGGCGTCCTGCCGCTTGCAACAAGTCGATTTAGCCGCGCTGGGGCTCCTTGCCGCCCCAGACCCGCGATACTCGAAAAATCTGCTCATTGCTACGCAATGCCGCGTCACGCTTGCAGATTTTTCCGAGTCTGATCTCTAACGGTAAAGTTAAGAATGTGTGTTCATATAAAAAATATTGTATAATGGGTGTATTATGAGAAAAAAATATGAAACAGATTTAACGGATGAACAATGGGCAGAAATAGAGCCGCTGTTTATAGGAATGAGAAAACGAAAATGGGAAAAACGCGAATTAGTAAATGCAGTCTTGTATTTGGTGAAAACAGGCTGTCAATGGAGAAATTTACCTCACGATTTTCCGCCGGTCTTTACTGTACATAGTTTTTATCGTCTTGCCAGATTAAGCGGGCTTTGGGATAGAATATTGCAGCATCTGGTAAAAATAACGCGAGAAAAAGCGGGAAGAAATGCAGAGCCTTCTTATGCTATTATCGATTCTCAAAGTGTTAAAACTACATCACATAATGAAAAACGCGGATATGACTGGGGAAAAAAACGAAAGGAAGAAAACGGTATATAGTAGTAGATACAATGGGCAATTTATTATTTGTGAAGGTACATTCAGCGACAATCCACGATACCAAAAGCGGAATCTTTCCGGCTTTATTTGCCTATCTTATTTATACGACGATAAAAGGCTATAGTGCAGACGGCGAGACGTACTTTTGAAGACCAAGTAAAAAATTTACTGCATTTGATTGTGGATATTTCCATAAAGATAAAATCTGAAGGTTTTCATGTCATTCCAAAACGTTGGATAGTAGAAAGAACTTTTGCATGGTTGAATTGGTCGCGGCGTTTGTGTAAGGACTTTGAAATTACCACTGACTCAGAAGAAACTATGGTTAAAATTTCTCACATTCATACTTTACTTAAACGTTTATGAACACTTATTCTAAGTAAAATGTTTCAAGTAAAAAACGTTTAAAGCAAAAAAAAGAAAAGATAAAAAAACAGCCTTTCCGCTGAGCCCTTCTCGAAAAAAAGGACAGAAAAAGCATAAGAAAAAACCAATCAATGGGTAAGTTTAGCCTGTTCGCGAGTAAAGAAATGATGAAGATGAACGCACTCACACTTCAAACAACTGAAGAAATTTTCAGCAACAGCATTATCATAGGGATTACCCCTGCGGGACATAGACTGAGTGATGGAATGTTGATGAAGAAGTTCTCTGAACTTATGAGAGGCATATTGACTGCCTCTGTCAGAATGAAAAATTAAATTAGCCGAAGGACGACGGTAAAAAATAGCATTAAAGCGTCGCAAACGAGGTCAGAATCAATACGCTGAGAGAAAGAATAACCAACAACTTTTTTAGTACAAAGGTCTTTGACAATAGCAAGATAAAGCCAACCTTCAT
>CAJOGS010000278.1 GCA_905234045.1 uncultured Selenomonadaceae bacterium
AATTCGCCCGCCGCTGAAGTTACCGCGCTTGAAAAACTCGGCAAAATTTACGCGGAAAAATTAGACGCCGCCGAACTTTCAAAACTCTATTATGAAATTGAATTGCCGTTGACTGAAGTTTTGGCGAAAATGGAAATGCGCGGCGTTTACGTCGATACAAAACGCCTTGACGAAAAATCTGTTGAAATTGAAAACCGTATCGCCGCCATTGAAAAAAATATTTACGCGCTTGCCGATGAAAATTTTAATATCAATTCGCCCAAACAACTTGCCGAAATTCTTTTTGACAAATTGAAATTGCCGCCCGTCACTCAAACGAAGAAAAAAACTAAAAGCGGCGTTTCTACAAACGCGGAAGTTTTGGAAAATCTGCGCGGGATTCATCCTATTATTGAAGAAATTTTAAATTTCCGCACGCTGACAAAATTAAAATCGACGTACCTTGACGCCATTAAAACTTTGATAAATCCCGAAAGTCACCGCGTCCACACGAATTTTAATCAAACTGTCACGGCGACCGGCAGGCTTTCAAGTTCCGATCCGAATTTGCAAAATATTCCCGTGCGAACTGAAGAAGGCAGAGAAATTCGCTCTTTGTTTGAACCCGGCGCGGGCTACGATTTTTTATTGAGTGCCGATTATTCGCAAATTGAATTGAGACTTTTGGCGCATATGTCTGAAGACGAAAATTTAATTAACGCCTTTTTGAGCGGTGAAGATATTCACGCCCGCACGGCGGCTGAAGTTTTCGGCGTGTCGATTGACAACATAACGCCTGACCTTCGCAGAAAGGCTAAGGCGGTTAATTTCGGCATTGTCTACGGCATCAGCGATTACGGCTTGTCAAAAGATTTGCGAATTTCTCGCAAGGAGGCCGCAGAATATATTTCTCTGTACTTTGCACGCTACCCGAAAGTTAAGAATTTTCTTGACGACACTGTTAAAACCGCGCATGAAAAAGGCTATGTAACTACAATGTTTGGACGCCGCCGCTTTTTGCCGATGATTAAAAGCCCAAATTTTCATCAGCGCGGACTTGCCGAAAGAATGGCAATGAATACGCCGATTCAAGGCACGGCGGCTGACATTATCAAAATTGCGATGATTAACGCAGAAAAAGATTTGCGCGGCTTGCAGAGTCAAATTATTTTGCAGGTTCATGACGAATTGGTTATTGAAACTACTGAAAATGAACTCGCGCAGGTTGAAAAAATTGTCCGCGCCGCAATGGAAAATGTGGCAACTTTGAAAGTACCGCTTGTTGTTGATGTTCACTTCGGCAAAAATTGGGCAGAAGCGAAGTAGTGGCTAGGGGCTAGTGAGTTTTGAATAAATCTGTTTTAAAATAAACTTTTTTCTAATTAAATTTACTTTTCTTTAAAAAAGAAAAGTAACAAAAGAAAAGGCGTTTTTGCGACGCTGTTTTTTTCAATACGGTATATTAAAATTAAAACAGAAAGGTTGATTTATCATAAAAGAAACGACCGCTAAAAAAATTTTTGAATTGATTGAACGTTACCCCGCGCTTGAAATTTGTCACGCAGATTTAATTTTGGCAGTAAAAAAAATCTGCGAATGTTTCAAACGCGGCAACAAAATTTTAATTTGCGGCAATGGCGGCAGTGCGTCGGATTCTCTGCACATTGTCGGCGAACTTATGAAGGGTTTTATCTTGCCGCGCAAAATTGAAGAATTTAATAAAAATTTTGTCGAAAATGCAGAAAAAATTTTCCCCGATGACATAAATTATTTCAAAAAAAATTTACAGTGCGCCCTGCCCGCAATTTCTTTAGTAAGTGAAACTGCTTTAAATACCGCCGTTGCGAACGATACCGCCGCTGATTTAATTTTCGCCCAACAAGTTTTGGGACTCGGCAAGCGCGGCGATATTCTTTTTGCAATTTCGACTTCCGGCAATTCGCAAAATGTTTTATACGCGGCAAAAGTTGCAAAAGTTTTGGAACTTGAAGTAATTTCACTGACCGGCAGTAACGGCGGCAAAATTAAAAATATTTCTGACGTGACAATTTGCGCGCCCGCCAATTCTGCCTTTACAATTCAAGAATTTCATCTGCCAATTTATCATGCTGTTTGCATTGCAGCAGAAAATGAATTTTTCGGCTAGATTGTTGTTGGTAAAGTGAAACGCTGGATAGAATAAAAAACGGCGGTCACGGACGACCTCCGCCGCCATTGATTAGCTAAAGAGCATGCCCGCTAAAGAGCGCGCCTCACCGCGCATGCTGCGCAAGCCACGCAGGATTGAATCTCTGGCAGAAAAAAAGCACTTTTTCTTTGGTACTTTCTTTTTTTGCTTCGGAAAAAAGAAAGTACATTTAAATAAAAAAATTTCAGTAAAGAAAATTTAGTAAAGAAATTTTTCTCGGCTAGGGCGTGTTGGTAAACTCCTAAAATAAAAAAACATAAGCACAAACTTTTGGTAAAATAAAGTTGAAACCTAAACCGAAAGGAT
>CAJOGS010000279.1 GCA_905234045.1 uncultured Selenomonadaceae bacterium
CAGCAACTGCTAACAAACTAAATTTTGCTGACTAAGAGCGAAAAATTAAGAGGCCGCGCAGGACGCGCGGCGCGGGCGGTGCGTTTTTTTCTTGGACGAAAAAACAGCACCGCAAAAACGCCTTTTCTTTTGTTACTTGCAAATGCGATGAATAAGAGCATTTGCTTTTGTGGCTCGGACAATGAAAAGTAAATCTATTAAAATAAAAAAAATCTTAAAATAAAAAAACGAGTAAATTTTAAAATTAATTACACACTATAAAAATTTTTAAGGGGGCTCTTAATGTCAAAACTAAAATTTTTAACGTTTGCAATGATGATTATTATAATTTTTGTAAGCGGTTGTTCAAAAACTGCTGAAGAGGTTGATTTTCAAAATCTTGAAGATTTAAATAAACCGCAATTCACGATAGGGGGAAAAGTCGGCGCGGCGTCAGAGGCTTACATTGGAAAAGTATTTCCAAACGCCGCCGAAAAACAATTCTCAAGTATACCTGATTTGATTATTGCACTTGAACAAAAACAAGTTGACGGCATAGTTTTTACGCGCGCGACATTAGAAAGTGCTTTGGAAGAAAAATCTGATCGTTTTCAAATTTTACCTCAAGCAGTCGGCGAAACAGATGTTCACATGGTAATTTCGCCGAATACAAAACTTGAAAATCTCGAAAATGAAATAAATGAATTTCTGGAGGCGAAAAAAGCTGACGGCACAATCGAAAAAGCCTATAATTATTGGTTTATAGAACATAACATTGAAATGCCGGAAGATATTCCTAAAATTGAAAAAACCTCAAAAAAAATAGTAGTCGGCACGGAGGGAACAATGTCGCCTACAACTTTCTATTCCGGCGATAAACTTGTCGGATTTGATATTGAAATGATTACCAGATTTGCGGCTGAATACGGCTATGAAGTTGAATTTCGCGTTGAAGATTTTGTTTCACTGCTTACCGATGCCGAATTTGGCAAAATTGACTTAATAAGCGGAAGTATAATGTACACTGATGAACGCGCCGAACGTATAATTTTTCCTAAAACGCCGCTTTATACAATCCCTGTATCCGTTATGACAAGAAAAGTCGCAGTCGAAAATGATTTATCGAATGTAAAAAAACCGATGGATTTAAATGATCCCAAATACATAGTCGGTGTTGTGACGGGAAGTTCAACCGAAACTTTCGCAGAAAAAATTTTGCCGAACGCTACATTTAAACAATTTTCAAGCGTAAGTGATATGATTTTGGCATTGGAACAGAAACATATTGACGCAGGCGCGTATTCACAGCCGCCGTTAGATGTTGTGGTAAAAGAAAAGCCGGACAAGTTGAAAATTTTGGAAGAGCCGCTTTTATATACCGATGTTTGTATGGTAGTTTCGCCAACGCCGCATATTGAGAATTTAGAAAATCAAGTCAACGAATTTTTGGAGAAACACACGGCGGACGGCTCACTTGAAAAAATTGTCAAATATTGGATGGAAGATAAAAATACCGAACTGCCGGAAATTCCCGCGCCAGAAAATCCGACACAGACTTTAATTGTAAGTACTGCAGGAACGATTCCGCCTTATAATTTCTACGTTGGCGACAAACTCAGCGGAATGGATATTGAACTGATAAAGCGTTTTGCATATGAATATAACTACAATTTGGAAATTCGCGTTGAGGAATTGACTTCGCAACTTTTGGACGTGGAATTTGGCAAAATAGATATGCTTTGCGGCACGATAACTTATACTGACGAGCGCGCCGAGCATGTAAATTTTGCAAAGCCGCCTGTCTTGCATGTACCTTCAGCCATTATTGTGCGCAACGAAGAAACCGCTGAAACAAATTTTATTGAGTCACTGAAATTGTCATTTGAAAAAACTTTGATTCGTGAAGATCGCTACAAAATGATTCTAAGCGGCTTGAAAATCACATTGATTTTGTCGTTGGGATCGCTGATTTTTGGGACAATTCTGGGATTTATTTTCTGCTTGTTAAAACGCAGTAACATAAAAATCATTTCAACAGCAATGAATTTTTTTATCATTGTGATAAGCGGTCTGCCGATAGTTTTAACGCTGATGATTTGCTTTTACATAGTTTTTTCCGGCACGGGCTTAAACGAAATAGCGATTGCAATAATTGCATTTTCGATTGATTTCGGCTGTTACATAGCGATAACATTAAACAGCGGCATTGAAAGTGTAGACGGCGGCGAAATTGAAGCGGCTGAAGCACTGGGATTATCAAAAATTCAAGTGTACAGAAAAATAATTTTGCCGCAAGCAGTCAGAAAAATTTTCGGCGTATACAAGCGGCAAGTAATTTCACTGATAAAAACAACATCGATTGTCGGCTATATCGCCGTTCAAGATTTAACGAAAGTTTCAGATATAATTCGTGCGCGGACTTACGAGGCTTTTTTTTCGCTGATATTCACAGCCGCAATTTATTTCATAATAGCGCGAATTTTT
>CAJOGS010000280.1 GCA_905234045.1 uncultured Selenomonadaceae bacterium
TAAAGATTTTGAAATTAAAACAATCGTTTCAGAAAACTTCATTAAGATTTCTCATTGTCATACCTTGCTAAAACGTTTGTGAAAACACCTTCTTATTTTTTTTTTACATTGTAATAAAAATTACACTTTTTTACAAAAAAAATCCTCCGAATTTTTGACGAAGGAAAAATTTTTTTTAGTTGGAAAGTTATTTTCAATTTCAAATTATTTGCCGTCATTGGCACTCCACATAAATGGGAAATTTGAAAAATTGACAGCAACCACTTATATGCAAATAACGTACTATCCCGAAGAATGCCGCTTGCTTTTGATTTTTAAAAGTGTGATTTTCACAATATACATTTTTAAGTTTTGTCATCACTGATAGCTTTTTTAGTCTTCCATTAAATTAGAAATATTTTTCCATCATTTTTATATTCATTAAATTGTAGATTTCTTTCATTATCTGCTCTTCAAAATATTCCACGAATTTTTCATCACAGAAACGGTCAAAAAACAGACCCAAATATGGATAGTTATGTGAATCGGGGTCGTTTATCCCAAATAAAAACCTTTGGAACAATAAACCATCTATGTATTCTCTCTCTTTTTTCTTCATTTTTTCTCCTTGCAGCGTACGTTTATCTAACCATTCTTCCACTGCTTGGTTGTTCATTTCAAACTTTTGCCTTGTTTCTTCAAATACTATCAGTCCCAGTTTTTCTATTTTTTCCTTTATTTCTTCTGTGCTTTTTTGCTTTTTGTCTGGGGCTTTGATTGTTATTATTGTTTTCTTCAATTTCATCATTTTATTCACCTTTTCTTTCAAAGTGTATGGATAATCCATTTGAACTCTCGAAAAAATTTAACAAAACGTCTCTATAAGCCACTCAGTGCCTTATACGCAATTTTCCCTTTCAAAGTAATTTTTGATTTCCTCGTAAAATTCTACCGCTTTTTCGTACTGCAATTCTGCATCGCTTTTTTCTACTTTGAAAAAGTAAGTGTAGTCTCCGTCATTTCTCAGTATAAATGCGTCTCCTATGTAATCTGAAAATTTCTTATCAAAAATCCCTGTCTTTATGTAATTTTTCCGAAAGTAGCTTATTACTGCTGAATGTTTGGAAAAGTCCACTTCATCCTTTGCCACAATGCTCGTGCTGAATAAAAGATTGCATAATACGAACGGTTTATTGAATCGACTATGAATCCATTATCAAGCAAATTTTTTGATGCACGCAGTCTTTCTTCCGCTACTTTCAAATTGAATTGCACTCTCTCATCCAATTCGCTTGCCTTCTCTCAAAATATTTTTGTAGTACGCCAAAAAATTTTTATGCTCTTCAAACAAATCTGCCGGAATTACTCCGAATGAAATTACTACATCATAATCTAACGAAATATCCGTTAAGTCTCGGGACACTTCATAACGCTTTCTTCTCAAATCCACTTGGTCTCCCTCTACTATCGCCGTAAAATCTATATCCGATTCTTCATCATAGTCCCCGCGTGCGTAACTTCCATACAAATAGATTCCTTGTATCTTGTCTCCGTAGATTTTTTTATAGCAGTTTGCCACACGGTTACAAATTGCCTCTATATTTGGCATCGCATTCATACCATCAACTCCTTTTATTTTTTTCCAAAGAATACAAAGCACGGCTTTCAGCCACCAATCTATCACTTTTAAAAACTGTGTAGATCAGAATTTGGTATCCATTAGTTTCTTCAGATTTTTCATCATTTTCATATCTATGAAATTGTACAGTTCTTTTTTTATCTGCTCTTCAAAGTAATTCTTAAATTTTTCCTCTCTAACACGGTTAAAAAACAAACTTATAAATGCATAATTCTCTGATTCGGGGTTGCTTATTTCTGTTAAAAACATTCTAAATATTAATGAATTTATGTATTCTCTCTCTTTTTTCTTCATTTTTTCCCCTTGCAGTGTACGCTTATCAAGCCATTCTTCTACTGCATCTACCGCTATTCCTACACTTTCACGATTTTTTCCTGAAAATATTATCAGTCCCAGTCTTTCCAATTTTTCCACAATTTCTTTGATTTTTGACTGCTCTTGCTGGGCTTTTTCTTCTTTTGTCATTTTTATTTACCTCTAATTTTTCTAATTTACTTTTTTTGAAAAAATTCATTATTTTCTTTTCTCTTCTTTATTTTTCAACAGTGTAAAGAAAAATCCTGTTTGAGGTCTCTCCCGTCTCTCCCCGTTTCCCCTCTGGCGCGGCGGGCGGCTTGCAGTGTAACGGTAGCATAGCGGCAAGCCGTGCGCCTTGCGCTGTAAAATCTACAGTATCTACTGTATTTACCCGTTTTTTTGAGAGTGCCAATTTTCCGCGTCCCAATGCGGGTTTGAGGTACTTTTTTTGACCCGCGAAAGTAGCTTAATCCTGTATGCAAAGTAGCTTAATCCTGTATGCAAAGTAGCTTAATCCTGTATGCAAAGTAGCTTAATCCTGTATG
>CAJOGS010000281.1 GCA_905234045.1 uncultured Selenomonadaceae bacterium
CTTTACCACTTTACCACTTTACCTTGCTAAAGTAATTTTGTGCGCGTGAAATTACGCCATTCAAATTTTCACCGAGGTTTTATAAATATTCATTTTTCAAAATGAGATTTTTTCACTTTCGCACTTTAATTCGCTAAATCGTGAAAAAATTTTTTCATTTTGCAAAATGAGATTTTTTCAAAAACCGTTTCTTATGTATGTAAAATTACATCGCACATTTTTTTCGCCGTGGGCAAATTATGCCTTGCGGATTTTTTCGGCTGTGGTTTTTCGCGGATCTGTTTTTTCCGTGTCGCTGTTTTTTACTGCGGTTTGCTGTGGTTTTTCGTGATGGGTCGCGGCTTGTTATAGGCTTTTATAATTGCCGTTTTTGAGGCGTTTTAAGGGGTGTTTTTGAGGCTTTTTATTGCGGTGGTGCTTGGATATTCGCACGGCTTTAAAATGCGGTTGTGTGTGGTTTTGTGGCTGTATGTGTTTATGTTTGTGTGTTTGTGTTTGTATTTGTGTATGTATGTGTATGTGTATATGTGTATGTATTTGTATATGTCGATAATTGAAAATAGCAAATTGAAAATTGATAATTGATAATGATATTAGCATATTAAAAAATGATTTATTATTAAATTTATCATTTTTAAAAATGGCGCGGATAGTTTTATATTATATTTGATTTTGAAAAATGACGGCGCAGAAAATCGGAATTGATTTTCGAGCTGTAAAATTGAAATTGATTTTTTTATTTTGGAAAATGAAGCCGAAATAAAAAATTAAAAACGATTTAGTTACAAAACAAAGTCGTTGACATAATATAATTTATTATGGTAAACTAAGAGCACAAAATAAAAAAGGAGTTGTACAAATGAAAATCAATTATAAACTTTTGCCCTTGATCGGTTTTTTATTTAATAATGAGATTATTTCTTTACTTGTGATCTGTTTTTATTGTGTGCTCTTTCTTTTTTGGCTCTTTAAAAATGCGCCCAAAAATTTTTAAAAAGATATTGACAAAAGGAAAATAAACTGATATATTATAACTAGAAAATCTAAAACGAAAAAGGAGATAATAAAAATGTCTATTAAAGAATATGCAAAGAAAAATAATTTTCAGATTGTGGGGAAACTTACTCGAAAAGTAATAAAAGGAATCGGCGCAAAATTTTATATTGATGAAGGAGGAAACGAATATTATATAAAAAAAGATGAAGTTTATATTATAACAGCAGAAGGGGGAGTTATTTAAAAGGGGCTGAAAAAGTCCCTTTTATTTTTTTTAAATCGCTCTTTTCATTTTTAAAAATGAGAATTTTAAAATATAAAATAAAAATCATTTTAAAAAATGAGAAATAATAAAGGATCAGCAACACAAAAAAACAGAATTAAAAAATGAAAAATCTTTTCAAAAAGTAGTTGACAAACAAAAAAATATATGATACATTAAAGATGCTGAAAGGCACAAATAAAAAATATTATGGAGGCTTTAAAATGAAAATTTATAAAGAGGTAAATTCCGCTAACGATTTTGAGTTCTGGGGCGGTGCGCGAGATACTGTGAAATATCTTTCTGATGATGAAATCGAAACTGTTTTTTCAATGCTTGAAGATAGCGAGCCTGACGGCATGGACGAAACCGCAGTAAATGATTTTTTCTGGTTCGAGGATGACACAATCGCGGAGTGGCTCGGATGGCCTGACTTTGAAACGATCATGGAAGCGAGAAGCGGCGACAATTGGTACGATTCTTTCGATGAATACGAAGAAGCACAAGAAGAGGAAGAGGACGAAGACGAAGAAGACGAAGAGGAAGAAGAAACTTGTTGTGGTGATTGTATTAATTGTTCAAATTATGATTGCGGACTAAATGAAAACGAAGATAATTAAAAAAGAGAGGGGGAGCAATCCCCCTTTTCTTTTTTTATTTTTATCTTCCCATTTTTCAAAATGAGAATTTTTATTATTAATCATTTTTAAAAATGACGAATAATATTATATTTCATTTTTCAATTTATTAATTTTATTTTTTTAAAAAATTTTTTAAAAACCCCTTGACAAATCAATTTTTATTTGATATATTATAGACACCAAAGCAAAACAATAAAAATTTTTTGGAGGTATAAAAAAATGAAGTTCCCGAAGTTCTTTAATTATGGTAATTACAGTAGCGACAATTACGGAGTACATACCCTTTGTTTTGAAGATGGCGCGGATCGGTACTGGTTCAGCTATGAAACGCTTGTAGCGTTTAGAATCAACGGAGAGTTTCATATCTCGAAAAATTATTGGGGCACGACAACAGGAAAGCATCTTAACTGGATTGATAATGATAAATCAATCAGAGAAGATGAAGAAACCTTTAAAGCGAATTTTGCAAGGCTGAAAGGAGAAAAGTAACGGGGAGAAAAATCCCGTTATTTTTTTTTTTTTTTTTTTTTTTTTTTTTTATTTTTAAAAATGAAATTTTATATAATATTAAAAATGAAGTAATATCATTTTAAAAAATGAGTTTATATATAAAAATCATTTTTTAATTTGACAATTTTATTTTTTTAAAAAATTTTTTGAAAAATGCTTGACAAATTTATTTTGATCTGGTATATTATAGACAAGCTAATAAAGCTAATAAAAATTTTTTGGAGGCAAAAAAAATGTTTACTACCACTTACAAAAATTTTAAAATTAGTGCGGAGTTCGACGGAAAGAAGGTTGCAAGCTGGGACGCATACAATGACAGACACAACAAAGTAACAGTAAAAAATCTTGATAACGGCAAGCGCATAAGCTTTGATTTTTGGGGATCAGTTATTAATCCTCGCGTTGAGAGTGAATACGACCTTTTAAACGCTTTCTACTGTTTTGTTTCTGACGCGCTTTCTAGCCTTGAATCGTTTGAAAGCTTTTGCGGCGACTTCGGTTATGATACCGACTCTCGCAAGGCCGAAAAGATTTATAAAGCTTGCAAGCGTGCATACACAAAGTTTGAGCGCGTCAGCGGTTTTTCCGATGATGAAATGTATGATTTTATTAATGATTTGCAAGAGGTAGCAGGTTAAAAACAAAATAAAAATAAAGGGCGGTTTTCCGCTCTTTATTTTTTTATTTATATATCTTTTCATTTTTCAAAATGATAAATTTATATTATAATCTTATTTTTCAAAATAATAAAAATAAAAATATGATTTTTAAAAATGAGATTATATACTATAATTTCATTTTTTAAAATACAAGAAAAAATTTTTTTAAAAAACTGTTGACAAGTAAAAAAGAGTGTGCTATATTATATTTAGAAATTAAACAGGAGGCGCAAAAATGAAATATACTATTATTATTAAAGACAAGAGCGGCGTACAAATTAAAGAACACTACAACAAAAAATCCGCAGCGGATCAGAGAGAAAAAGAGCTTGCAGAAATGGGTATGAGGAAATAGTAAAGAAATTCGTTTTCTTTGCGAGAAATATTTTGTCATGCGTATCGAATAACACTTGGTACTATAAAAAGTGATTCTGTGTATTTTTTTTCCTTCATAATAAAGTATGTAAATGAGCCTTACAAACCTGGAATTTATGGAGGCCTTTGGCATGGGAAAAGATTTATCTAAAATGACATTGGAAG
>CAJOGS010000282.1 GCA_905234045.1 uncultured Selenomonadaceae bacterium
CTACATTATCTTATGTGGCTGTAATGGCATCGGCGGTATTTGTTGCCTATCAGGCGATTTTGATTCGACGCGATTATAAAACGAAAATTGAACACGCTGAATTTGAAAAAGCCTACCGTTTAGCCGGATATTATTCAAAAGCTATACTGCCCAAATGTTTATTCGCGAGAAACTTCTTAGTTAGAATAGCGGAGTCAATAGATCGTGATTACACATCAAAAATGGACAAATTTGACAAATTTACTCCTGCTGAAGCAAAAAAACTTTTTGGGGAAAATGTAATTGAGGAATTTCGTAAAAAGTGGCGAGATACCAATAATATTGTCATTGACTACGCGCTGTTTGAGTTTATGAAAAACAGTAATATACCGTTTGCCAATCTGTTCGACAACCCAAATTCAGGTAAGAACTTAAAAAAGCAAAGAAGTCAGACATCACTTGCAGATTGGCAAATCGTTTCTGTTTTGAATTCGATAATTAATATGTTGAATGAAATCGAATATTTTTCTACTTATTTTTGTTCCGGGTTGGCAGCTCCTACTGCCGTCTACATGATATTACATCAAACATATCTAGATTTTGTAAGATATGCATATCTGCTCATCTGTTATTTAAACTCCCAAAATTCTCCGGGACATGAGTATTATGCGCATACAATTTCTTTATATCACCAGTGGAACTATGAGAGTAAGAAGAGGAACGAAAAAATAAAATCCGTTTTAGAGCCTGAGAAACCAAAAAAAGTGCACTCTTGAATGAGTACACTTGGTAAATGGTTTATTTTTTTTGTTCGTCACTTTCTTTTGGCACTTCTTCCTCTTTTGATTTGTCAGGGTGAAAGACTTTATAAATCTCAAATTGACGTTTTTGTTCCTCTTCTCGCCACCAATCCAAACCCGGCATATCAATCGCTCCTTTCCATGAGATAAATTTTCTCAACAAGCTTTTTTACATCTTAAGACGAGAGATTTACTATAGGCAGTTATCTTCCAATTTTGCCGTCAATTTTACACAAAGGTTTTTTAAAAATCAAGAAATGATTTTATGGTGCATTTTCCTTAATGTTTTTAATGGTATTTTCTATGAATATACTTTCAGAAATTGGACTAAAAGCCAGACATGACAGTGCCTTGACAATGCCCGGGCAATACACGCCGACAACCCGAACATGGCACATTAAATTATTTGTTATCCGCAAAATATGAAGGCACTTGTCACCCCATTCCCTTCGCATCAATACGTTGAAAATACGAATTGTTAAATAGTCAAACGTAACAAGGAGGGCAAAATGCCCATGCCAAATATCAACGATTTATTAAAGAGATACAATGTCCGTGATTCGTCCACCATACGCCGATTTATAACGCGCCACTTAGACGAGATAAACGCAGATGGCGAACACGCTTTTCAGACAAAAAACGGCTGGCAATTCGACGCTGAAGCTGTTCGGATAATCGACGAGTTACGCGGATTTAACGCCGTTGCCGTTATCGAAGAGCAAGAATCAGAACGTATTCAAGAGTTGCAAACCGAAATTGACAATCTTAAAACGCTTTTACTTGCCGCTCAAAACGAATTGATTTCCTCTCAAAAAGCTTTGCAACAAAAGTCCGACGCACTCATTGAATCGGAGAAAAAATACCTTCTTGCCGAGAATCAAACCGAATTGGAAAAGCACAAACGCGAATCTGACAAGAAACTTTCCGATGAACGTATTGCCGAGTTAAAATCCGAGATTGAACGCTTGAAAAATCGCGGTCTCCTCGACAGGATTTTCAATAACTTCTGATGCGCCGGAAGTGGAAATTTTTGGCACTTTCTTTTTTTCTCTTTACTTCCTCGTTCGATTGTACGCTAAAACCTATGTTCAAAACTTTCTCTTCTCTTTTATTTTTTTTCTTATCAATGTTCCGGCTCCTCCGATGAAAAAGTTATTTTGACTTTCAAATTTTTCAAAAACACCTGCTGTTTTATTAACAAATTGTTTTGTTATGTTTTAGGTGAAAATGAGAGGTGCCGAAAACCCCGCCGGTATGCGGGTTCGCGGCACCGAAAAATTTTGATTTGGCTAGGAATTTTAACTATTTGGCTAGGAATTTTAACTAAAATCGGGTGTCATTTGGCTAGGAATTTTAACTAAAATCGTCATAAATGGCGTACCGACGCGAAATGATTTGGCTAGGAATTTTAACTTGGCGTACTGGTGCGGCTCAGAAAATGTTTTCAGAAAATTTTATACAGAATTTTTCTGGTTTTTAATCCGATACAATCAAAAAAGCTAGCATTATTGACTTTTACTAGCCAATAATTTATACTTCGTCCGGGTGATGATTATGTCTGCCGATGAAAAATTTAAGGAAACCCCCATGCGGGATTTGGTTGCCCAATCGAATCAGATAATTCAATCGAGCAAGAAATTTGACCTTAT
>CAJOGS010000283.1 GCA_905234045.1 uncultured Selenomonadaceae bacterium
AATAAAAAAAAGTGGTATTAACCGCAAAGTTTATTAATTTTGCTTGCAATGACGCCCGCCCCGAAACCGTTATCAATGTTGACGACTGAAACGCCGGCAGCGCAACTGTTGAGCATTGCCAAAAGTGCCGCAACGCCGTTAAAAGCCGCGCCGTAACCTATACTTGTCGGCACGGCTATAATCGGCTTGTCAGTCAAGCCGCCTACCACGCTTGCAAGCGCGCCCTCCATTCCTGCCACCACAATTATAACATTCGCCGTTTCAATTTCTTTCAGATGGGCAAAAAGTCTGTGAATCCCCGCAACTCCGCAATCGTAAGCACTTTCAACATAATTGCCCCAAAGATACGCAGTCAGCCGCGCCTCTTCTGCAACCGCCATGTCACTTGTGCCCGCGCTCAAAATTAAAATTTTTTTGTCCGTGCGGCGTTCAATTTTTTTTCTGTCAACATAAATCATTTTTGAAATTTCATCAAATTGCGCGGTCGGCACCGCGTCCAACAGAAATTGATATTTTTCAAAATCTGCGCGTGTGGCAATTAAATTTCCGCTGCTGCGTTCATACAGAGATTTAAAAATTGTCCGCAGTTGCTCTTTGGTTTTTCCCGCCGCGTAGACGACTTCAGGAAATCCTTGTCTGAGTTCCCGCGCATGGTCAATGCTTGCAAATCCAAAATTTTCTACCGAGTTTAACGACAAATTTTTCAGTCGGTTGAAAATATCAGATTCTAAAATTTTTCCGCTTTTATATTCGTGCAAAAGTTTTAATAAATTTTCTTCAGTCAATAACATCACGCGCCTTTAAACTTTTTATATAATTATTGCCCCAAATTTCTATTGCATCAAGTACCGGCTGAAAACTTTTTCCAATTTCAGTTAAAGAATATTCGACACGCGGCGGCACTTCAGGAAAAACTTTTCGATTAATAAAGCCTTCATTCTCCAAAATTTTTAACTGTTGAGTCAGTACCGAATGGCTGATTTCAAAAGTGCGTTTGAGTTCGTTAAAACGTTTTGTACCGCCGCTTAATTCGTTTAAAATCGGAATAATCCATTTGCCTAAAAGTAAACTTTGCGTTGTATAAAATGGACATAAGCCGAATAAATTTTTTTGTCTAAATTCATTTTTTTTCATTGAAAACCTCCAAAAGTACTGTCAAAAATACTTTGTAGCAACAAAAAACGTTCTTGAAATATTTTATCAGTTTGTTAGAATTTGGGCAAATGAAATTGGAGGTTACAAAAATGAAAATAGCAGTAATAGCGGCGAACGGTAAAGCCGGAAAATTAATAGTTGAAGAGGCAGTAAAACGCGGCTTGGACGTCACCGCCGTTGTACGCAGTGAAAATAAATCTGTTGCAAAAAAAGTTATTCAAAAAGATATTATGGCTTTAACTGCCGATGATTTGAAAAATTTCGACGTTGTAATTGACGCCATTGGAATTTGGAAGGTTGAAGACTTGCCTAAACATACGACGACCAGTCAGCACCTTTGCGATATTTTAAGCGGCACTGATACACGCCTTTTGATAATCGGCGGCGCGGGCAGTCTTTACATTGATAAAACTCATACCACGCAAGTTTATCAAACGCCGAATTTTCCAAAAGAATATTTGCCGACTGCAACCGCTCAAGCCAACGAACTTGCCGAACTTCGCAAAAGAAATGATGTAAAATGGACTTTTGTCAGCCCTGCCGCAGATTTTCAAGCAGACGGCGAACGCACGGGCAAATATATTTTGGCGGGCGAAGAATTTACATTGAACGACGCGGGCGAAAGTGTAATAAGTTATGCAGATTACGCGGTTGCAATGATTGACGAGGCAACTAAAGGCAACCACATTCAGCAAAGAATTTCTGTTTTGAAAAAATAATTTTTATCAAAAAAAATAACGCGGCAGGTTAAACAACTTGCCGCCTTTTTAGTTCAGTATTAAAAATTTTTGGAAATTTGCCGAGTTTGCCATTATTTAACGATTCTGCATTTTTGAAAATAATTTATTCTTCAATGCACATAACTTGAAGGAAACCTGCAATTCTGATAATTTCTTTAATCGCAGGATTGACTTTAACAAGTTTCATTTTTCCTTTTTGGCGGCGCATATTTTTTTCCATAGCAAGCAAAACGCGCAAACCTGCCGAAGAAATATATTTTACGTCGGTAAAATCTAAGAAGGTGTTTTCACAAGCGTTTTAGTAAGGTATGAAAATGAGAAATTATAATAAAGGCTTCTGAAATGACAGTTTTAATTTCAAAGGCGAGAATTGTTAAGCCACGCAAATGTTCTTTCTACTACCCCGTTTTGGTATTACTGCAAAGCCCTGCGGTACTATTTTTTCAGAAATATCGGTATCTAAGCCCAAGATTCTTTTTAGCTGGATAACAAATGTTTTGCGATAGCCTTTATCTCCGCAATATTTTTCTATT
>CAJOGS010000284.1 GCA_905234045.1 uncultured Selenomonadaceae bacterium
CGGGTTTTAAATCTTCCTGCAGAATAATTTCAACGTCATTAGCCGCCAAAACTTCAACGCAAGTACGGAGCGCGGGTTCAGAAAGTGCGTGAGTATCTGCGCCAATGTAAAGCGGACCTGTAACGCCTTCAGCCTTGCGGTGTTCGGCTACAGCCTGCGCGATGGCGATAATGTGAGTTTCATTAAAGCTGTGAAGTTTGGAGCTTCCTCTGTGCCCTGAAGTACCGAATGCAACGCCTTGAGTTTTATTTTCGGGATCGGGTTGCAGTGTGTAATAATCGCTGATTAACGACGGGAGATTTACAACGATTTTCTTTTCCATTAAAAAATCCTCCTCTGATGTATAGAGTTTATTTCTGCGCTCAAAAGCTTGAGCGATATTAACAGGTGCAAGCATAAATGAAACAACTCCGGCGCAACATTTTAAAAAATTGCGTCGATTCATTTCAATGTTAAAATTTTTTTCCAAATTTAAATCACCATCTTAATTGCGAATAAGTTTTAAAAGTTCAGCGCGTTTAGGGCGTGGTGAATAATTCTGTTTTAAAATTCAAATTTTTAAATTTACTTTTCTTTGCCAGCCCAAAGAAAGTAGTTGGGTAGTAGTATAGTTTTGTAGTGGTGTAGTCTTTACTACAAAACTATCGCACTATCTAACTACCACACTACAAAGTGCGACCTTTTAGTTCTTCGTTCTTAGTCAGCAAATTTTAGTTCGCTAATAAGTAGCATTTTTAAACCTTAATAAGTTTTTCAATAAGCCCTAATTTCTATAAAAATTTTGTAACTGCGTGATTCAAAAAATTTCTTTTGAGAGTCGCGCAGATTGATTTCAATTTTAAAAATTTAAACCTCTGTTTCAACTGCGAATAAGTTTTAAAAGTTCATCGCGTTTAGTTTCCATTAAAACTTTGTCGCCGCGTGATTCGACATTCAATCTGATATAAGGTTCAGTTTGAGAGCCGCGCAGATTGAAACGCCAATTTTCAAAATCAACGCTCAAGCCGTCAATGTGGCTGACTGAAAGACCTTGCGGCGCGTAAATTTTTTCAATTTTATCTATAATTTTTGGAACATCGCCAATATCTGAAAGTTTGGTATTAATTTCGCCTGATACGGGATAATTTTTAATTCTATCCGCCATAATTTCAGAAAGTTTTTCATCTGATTGGCTCAAAAGTTCCAAAATCATCAGCCACGTTATCATACCGCTGTCACAATAATAAAAATCTCTGAAATAGTGGTGTGATGCCATTTCGCCGCCGTAAATTGCATTATTTTCGCGCAGTACGGCTTTCATATAAGTATGCCCCGAACGGCAAACAATAAAAGTGCCGCCGAGTTCCCTCACAATGTCAATAGTATTCAAAAGGGCGCGCGGTTCACAGACAATTTTTTCGCCGGGATTTTTTTTCAAAAAGTTTTCGGCAAGCAAGCCGACCATGTAGCAACCTTCAATGAAATTGCCTTTTTCGTCAAATAAAAAACATCTGTCAAAATCGCCGTCAAATGCAATTCCGCAATCTGCATTATTTTCAAGCACAGCCTTTGAAGTTGCAACGCGGGAATCATGCAAAAGCGGATTCGGTACGCCGTTTGGAAAATAACCGTTAGTGTTGTTGAAAATTTTTACAATTTCAAACGGCAAAAATTTTTCAAGTTCATTTATAATGGGACCTGCCGCGCCGTTGCCTGTATTTATAACGACTTTCAGCGGTTTCAAATTTTTCATGTCAATATAAGTCAGCAACTTTTTAATATAGTCGTGCAAAACGTCAATTCTGTAGACAGTGCCGGTAGCTTTTCTGAAAGACCAGTCAAAATTTTCGTCTTCAATGGCGGCTTTAATGTCAAGCAAGCCTGTTTTCGGCGCAATGGGAATAACATTTTTTCGCACGAATTTTAAGCCGTTGTACTCTTTGGGATTGTGCGATGCAGTAACCATAATACCGCCGTCGAAATTGTTAGAGCCTGTGGCAAAATAAATCATTTCCGTGCCGCATTGCCCAATGTCGTAAACGTCACAACCTGCCTCAGTCAGTCCGCGTGTTAAAGCGTCAGCGATTGTAGGACCTGAAAGGCGAATATCATGTCCAATGGCAACTTTTTTGGCGTCGAAAAGTTTCGGGAAAACTCTGCCGACGCGGTAAGCAAGTTCCTGATTAACACTTTCCGGATAAATTCCGCGAATGTCATAAGAACCAAAACCTGAAGTATTAATTGCCATATCAAAACGCCCTCCAAATACAAATTTAAATTTTTTATTCTGCGTTGCAAAGAAATTTCCTGTTAAATTTCCAGAAAATTTTAAATGAATTTTCAATGAAATTATAGCCGGTAATGTCTGGAGGTTATGGAGTATTTATATTTTAAATTTTTAAAATTTTTAAAGTTGCTGAGACTTTTTAGTT
>CAJOGS010000285.1 GCA_905234045.1 uncultured Selenomonadaceae bacterium
GATCTTGCGTTCAGTTGCTGAAAACAAGAAAAACCCGCGCGGAATGTGTAACTCTTTGCACAGTTTCACCGCTGATAACACGCTTGTCTTTGATATTGAAAAAGATTCTTTGACCGTTAAGGCGGCGGACGTTAGAGAAAAAATTTCTTTAACCGTTAAAAATATTCCGATTGAACTTTTTGGCGCACCTGTAACAATCGCCTTTCAAAATTCAAAATTCGACACTTTCCAAAAGGTTTTAAAAACTTTGAGCGGTGAATATTCTAATTTTGCCATTGATGGAATTTATTTCAGAGTATTCGGGGAAATTGCCGACAAGGTAAAAAAGGAAATTGCAAAATTTTCTTTCGACGGTTGCTATTCAATCGACACAGCGCGGCAGGAATTTTTTCAAAAGTTTTTCCCGACCGACGAAGGCAAAAAACTTTTTGAAATCGACGCTGAAATTTTAATCGAGATGTTAGAAAAAGTCGAAAAACTCATTCCGAAGGATAATTCCGATCGTTTTGCAAGCGTTATTTTCATTGTCGATAATGGCAAATTAAAGATTGTTGCAGGTGACAGCAATACTTTTGGGGTTGTCGAGAACGATTTAAACGCCAAAAACTGTAAATTTATTTTGCCGTCAAGTTGCCTTGCTGTACTGAAAACGCTTGCTTTAAATAGAACTTCAGACGATTTAATCGAGGTTATCAAAAACGGCGACGCAGTTCAATTCGTGCATTGTGGATTTACTACAATAATTTTGACGGTACCGACAAAGGGAAAATCCCCGCTTGAAGGTTATCAAAAAGCGTTTCCGGCAGAATTTAACGGCAAAATTAAAATTCCTGCCCAAACATTTAAAGAAATGACGGAAAAAGCCTTTTTAATTGACGGCGCGGATTATTCAATTTTTTACGCGACTGATGACTGTCTTAACACTGAAAGTTTTTCGCAAAATTGCGGACAAATGCGAATTTGCGAAAATGCGGAAATGTCAGGAAAAATTAAATTCGCTTTAAGTTTAAAACTGCTGAAAAAAGTTATTCCTGTTTTTAAATCGGGAAACGTCGAAATTGACGTTGCAGAAGACCGCGTTATTTATTCATTCGGAAAAGTCAAATATTTAATGGGAATTGCACGGAACGCGAGCGAATTGGCAGGAATGAGTTTTGAAAATAAAATTTTGGCGACAAATTATCAAACTCAATTAAAAAATATTGACACGGAGGCAGAGGCAAAAATTTATGCTCATAAACAGAAAAAGCACGACAAAGACTTCTTTTTGCAGAAAATGCAAGCCGTGAAAAAGCAATTTGATGATTCAATGGAAAAAAACGGAACTGATTCAACCGTCACAAGCACGGTAATTTCCGAATGGAAGGCAAAAACCGACGAAGAAATTCAGACTTTCGAGACGGAATATAAAAATTTTGTTGCGGACTTTGAAGAAAATATCGCAAATATCAGAGAGACAGCGGAAAAACAAAAAGCCGTTATCCGTTCAAAACTTCAAGAAATTTTCAGCAAAGCCGCGTAAATTGCGACGGACATTTTAACCAGCCCCGCGAGTAATTGCGCGGGGTTGTATAAAGTGCCTAATGCAAACAAGCATAAGGACAGGAATTTTTTTAGATTTATTGAGGAGGCTTTTTTATGGTTAAAAAATTGTTCAGCTTGCAACACAGAATCAGAAATTTGCTTGCAATCGGAGAGATCGAATTTGCGGCGAAACTTTTTGAGGACGCGAAAAAAATCTGCCGTCAGTTGAGAGCATAAGGACAGGAATTTTGACGGCGTGGACTGTAAAAAGTTCACGCCAAAATTTTTTTATCGAAGGAGGGTTTTAAATGGTTCAAGAGTTAATTCCCCTGCAGTTGGATCAGACAGGGAAGCTTGCCGAACGTTGGTTAAAATTCGCGGGAGTTTCCGAGAAATCCGCGCAGACTTATTTGGTAGTGATTAGGCAGTTGCTGAAATATTTTCACGACAATAATATCACCGCCCCGAGACGTGAAGACCTTGAGAATTGGCGCGATAATTTGATAAATGACAGGAAATCCGCAAGCACGGTTTCACTTTATTTGACCGGCGCAAAATTGTTTTTCCGTTGGCTTGAGCAGGACGGAATTTATAAAAACATTGCCGACAATCTCAAAAGCCGTGTAAAAATTTCTCACGAACACAAAAAAGATTTTTTGTCACGAGACCAGAGCAAGCAACTTTTAAATTTTGCGAAAGGCAAAGGAACTTTGAAAGACCTTCGCGACCGTGCAATTATCGCGTTAATGTTGACCGCTGGACTTCGCACGATTGAAATTTGCCGCGCTGATGTCAAAGATATTCGCACGATCGACGGAGCGACTTTTCTTTTTGTTCAAGGCAAAGGCAGGAGCGAAAAAGCTGAA
>CAJOGS010000286.1 GCA_905234045.1 uncultured Selenomonadaceae bacterium
CTAAAGACTAGGGACTAGGGGCTAGGGACTGTTGGTAAATTTTTATTAAATTTTCGTTGCTAAAATATTTTTACTTTAAATTTAGCTGCCTTTGTCGAAACCACAAAAAAGGTCTTTCAACTATTTGCACAAGTTGCACTAAAAAATTTTGACTTTACCAACAGTCCCTAAAAGTTAGGAAATTTTAACGTTTAAAATTTTTTGATTTCTTTCAATAACACCAACTAAATAATAGGGGGGAATGATATGAATATTTTAGAAGAATTGGCGAATTATTCAAAGTTGCGCGTTGAAAATGACAAGCAAAAAATTTCGTTGGAGGAAATAAAAATTGCGGCTCAAAATTCAAAACGCGGCAACGGCGAAAAATTTATTTCTGCGTTGAAACGTCCAAATTTGTCTTTCATCTGCGAAGTTAAAAAGGCGTCGCCGTCAAAAGGCATTATCGCCGAAAATTTTCCATACCTTGAAATTGCGAAAGAGTACGAAGGCGCGGGCGCGGATTGTATTTCTTGCTTGACTGAACCGAAATATTTTTTGGGCAGTGACAAAATTTTTACAGACATTCGCGCAGTTGTCGAAACGCCAATGTTGCGAAAAGATTTCACGGTTGACGAATACCAAATTTATCAAGCAAAGGCGATGGGCGCGGACGCCGTACTTTTGATTTGTGCGATTTTGAGTACTTCAGAAATTGAAAGATTTTTAAAAATTTGCAACGATTTAAATTTAGCCGCACTCGTTGAAACGCATGACGAATCAGAAATTAAATCTGCGCTAAGTGCGGGGGCTGAAATTATCGGCGTCAATAATCGCAATTTGAAAAATTTTACAGTCGATTTTGAAAATGCCGCCAAATTGCGGGATTTAATTCCGCCTGAAAAAATTTACGTGGCTGAAAGCGGCGTTAAAACTCCTGCTGATATTTCGACGCTGAAAAAAATCGGCGCGGACGCGGTTTTAATCGGTGAAACTCTAATGCGTTCAATCGACAAGAAAAAAACTCTGGTGGAGTTGAGAGGCATTTAAAATGAAACAGTTTATAGTTGACGCTTTTACAGAAAAAATTTTTAGCGGGAATCCGGCGGCAGTGTGCGTTTTAGAAAAATTTCCTGAAGAAAAAATTATGCTGAAAATCGCACAGGAAAATAATTTGTCAGAAACAGCATTTGCAGTCAAGGCAGGAAATTTTTACAAATTGCGTTGGTTTACACCTGCAAACGAAATTGATTTTTGCGGGCATGCAACGTTGGCGACGGCATTTGTAATTTTGACGCAGATTGAAAAAGATTCAAACGCCGTTGAATTTGAAACATTGCGCGGCAATTTTTCTGTCACGAAAAATGAAAATTTATTTGAAATGGATTTTCCCGCGTATGAGTACAAAAAAATTTCTGTAACTGAACAAATGGCGGAAGCAGTCGGCGAAAAAATTTTGGAAGCATATTTGAGCCGAGATTTATTGTTGGTACTTGAAAACGACGCGGCGGTTAGAAATTTTCAACCGAACTTTGAGAAATTGCAAAATTTGGAAGGTTTAATACAGGCGATTACTGCGAAAAGTTCCGACAAAAATTTTGATTGTGTGTCAAGAATATTTGCGCCGAAAATAAAAGTTAATGAAGACCCCGTGACAGGTTCAACCCATTGTATGATTGCGCCTTACTGGGGCGGAAAACTGCAAAAAAATTTTCTGAAATGTTACCAAGCGTCGGAACGTGGCGGAATTTTGAATTGCAAAGTTTCAGGTGAAAGAGTAAAAATTTCCGGCAATGCGGTTTTATTCGCAACGTCCGAATTAAATATTTGAGGTGTTTGAGTGACTAAAATAAAATTGTGCGGTTTAACTCGCACGGCTGATATTGAAGTTGCAAATAAATTGTTGCCTGATTTTGTAGGATTTGTATTTTACGAAAAAAGCAAGCGTTATATTTCGCCGAATGACGCCGCCATTTTGAAAAATCTTTTGGACAAAAAAATTTCTTCAGTCGGCGTATTTGTCAATGAAAAAATTGAAACCGTCGCCGAAATTGCGAAGATTTTAGATTTTATTCAGCTGCACGGCAACGAAGACGAAAATTATATTTCGCAGTTGAGAAATTTAACTGACAAGAAAATTATTCAAGCGTTCAAAATAAAAACTGCTGAAGATTTGCAACCTGCAAAAAATTCTCGTGCAGATTTTATTTTACTGGACACAAGCCAATTTGTCAACAACCAAATGCCAAATTCCCCGTAAATTCACCGATTTGGCATGGTTTTGGTCATAATGATTTCAAAGGTTTAACATTTGCGGAGTGGGCGGCAGGGGGTAGAGGACTCCCTCAAGGAGGGAGCCTTGATTACCGGCTACCTATTTCGTTTCCAGATATTTCAGCAGCTT
>CAJOGS010000287.1 GCA_905234045.1 uncultured Selenomonadaceae bacterium
TGCAACTCGTTTTGATAAACTTTCTTGTCGCTTTCTTGCTTTTGTTCACCTCGCTTGTATTCTTATCTGGTTAAAATAATTATTCAACAGCCCCTAGGGACTTTTGAATAATCCAAATTTTTTTATTTTTTGCTGATTATTCAACACGTCCTAACAACTACCGCACTATCACACTATACCACTACCACACTACCCCACTACTTCATCAATCAAACGATAATAGGCGTGGTCGTAAGATTCAGCAGTTGAAGAATGAAGAACGCCGATAGTAAATTTGCCTTCAGTCGGTTTCATTGCGGCGTTATCTTTGAACCACTGCAACATAGACGCGGGCGTCGGAAATTTATTTTTTCTGCCGTAAGAAGTGGGGCATTGTACAAGAGCTTCGACAAAAGAAAATCCCTCGTTATCGAATGAACTGCTAATCATATTAACAAGGTGTTGAACGTGAAAAGCGGTTGAACGTGCAACGAAAGTAGCACCGGCGGCAATAGCCAAATTGCAAGCGTCAAAAGGCGGATCAATCGAACCGTAAGGCGCAGTAGTAGCTTTCTTGCCGAGCGGCGTTGTAGGGGACGCCTGCCCGCCCGTCATACCGTAAATATTATTATTGAACAGAATAACATTCAAATTGATATTGCGTCTGCAACCGTGAATAAAATGATTGCCGCCAATCGCCGTACAATCGCCGTCACCTGTAATGACGACAACATTTAAATCGGGATTCGCCAATTTAATTCCCGTTGCAAAAGGAATTGCGCGCCCGTGCGCGGTGTGCAAAGTGTCAAAATCCATGTAACCGCTTGCACGGCTTGAGCAACCAATTCCGCTGACAATAACAGTATTATCTTGAGTCCAGCCCTTTTTTTCGACGGCTTGGACGATAGCTTTCATAACAATGCCATTGCCGCAACCGGGACACCACAAATGCGGCAAACGATTCTGTCTGAAAAATTTCTCGTAAGAACGTTCAATCATAAGCACACCTCAATTTCTGAAGGTTCAAAAATAGTCATATCGTATTTTGCACAAAGTTCAACTTCACAACGCCCTGCAACGGCGCGGCGAACTTCATTTACAACTTGCCCGTAATTCAATTCAACTACAACAAGTTTTTTGATATTACTCGGCAAACTTGCAAAGAATTTATCGGCGAAAGGCCAAACTGTAACAAGTCTGATAAAGCCGACTTTTTTACCGTTGGCGCGGGCGTTCAAAACTGCCTGATAAGCAGTGCGGGCAGTGCCGCCGAATGAAACAACCGCTTCTTCTGCGTCGTCCAAAAATTCTGTATGCACTTCGATAATATCATCAGAAATTTTCTTGTGCGAACGTTCGATAAATTCCCGCGTAACTTTGGGACTGCCGACAGGAAAACCTGTTTCATCGTGAATCAATCCCGTAACGTGAATATGATAACCTTCGCCGAAATTGGCAATGTTCGGCACTAAATCTTCATCAGGCGCGTATGGTTTATAACCTTCTTTAGTTTTCGGTTTACGACGCGGATAAATTTCAATGTCATTCGGCAATTCAACATTTTCGCGCAGATGTCCGACAATTTCGTCCATTAACAAAATAACGGGCGTGCGGAATCTTTCAGCATAGTTGACAGCCTTAACAGTCAAATCAAACGCCTCTCGGACGCTGTAAGGACTCAACGCAATAATTGAATGATCGCCGTGAGTTCCCCAACGCGCTTGCATTACGTCGCCTTGACTCGGCGCGGTAGGTTGTCCCGTCGAAGGACCTACACGCTGAACATTTACAATAACGACGGGAATTTCAGCGGCGGCGGCGTAGCCGATTAATTCTTGTTTCAAAGAAATACCGGGACCGCTTGACGCGGTTAAAACTTTTTTACCTGCAAGCGATGCGCCAAGTACGACGCCCATACTTGCAATTTCGTCTTCCATTTGAATGAAGACGCCGTTATTTTTAGGCAAAAGTTTTGCCATTGATTCGGCAATTTCGGTTGACGGCGTGATAGGATAACCGCCAAAAAATCTGACGCCGGCGGCAATAGCAGCCTGTGCAACGGCTTCATTACCTTGCAATAATATCATTTTGCCGCCTCCTTCAATTTATCAACAAAAATAGCATAGTCAGGGCAACGTAATTCACATTGACCGCAAGCGATGCAGTCTTCAGGACGCGCCACAACAACTTTGCCAAGCGTATCTAATTCTAAAACTTTTTTGGGGCAAAAATTAACGCAAATGCCGCAACCTTTGCACCTTTCCGGTTTCAGAGTAAACTCCGACTTCATTAAAAGCCCTCCCATATATTAAACGTATTCAAAATTATAACACGAAGAAATATTTTTGCAACGCCCGCTAAAAATGTATTCAATTTATATTAGGGCGTGTTGAAAAAT
>CAJOGS010000288.1 GCA_905234045.1 uncultured Selenomonadaceae bacterium
GTCGAAGGCGAAATAGACGCAATGAGCATTTGGCAAGCTACTGACGGCAAATTTAACGTCATTGCGATCGGCGGCGCGGGTGAATACAAAAAAGCCGTGAAATTTCTTCAAGATAAATTCCCCGCCGACAAGCCCAAAATTTTAATTCTGTTCGATTCCGATGAAACAGGAAGGCTTAACGCTCCAAAACTGCGCGATGAACTTTTGAATGTCGGAGTGCCCGCCGTGTGCAAATTTCTTTCGGACGAAAATTCTAAACTTGACGCTAATCAGATTTTGCAGGAGCAAGGCGACGAAAAACTCAATGAAATTATTTCCGCCATTGTCGAGAGTTCAAAAGAAGAATTTTCAACAGCTGAAAAAGAAATTGAAGAAATATCCATATTCACTAAAAGGGCTGAAGAATGGAAATCACACAACGGCGCAATCGATTCGGCAACTTTAGAGGAACTTAGAAACGCCGAAAAATATTTTAAATCTTTGTCGGCAGAGGAAATAACCGCCGAAATTATTTTCAATTCCAAAAGAAAAATTGCGATGTGCAAAGTTTATAGTTTTTGCGAATTGTCGGCAACAAGTTTCATTGCAAAAATCAGCGATGCAATAACTTCTGCCGAAAATAAAATCCGTGCCACACGAAAAGATAACACCTTGCCGCCCGTTTCCTCTGACGTTAAAGTTTTGGCGCAGGTGTCAATTCGTGATCTGAAGGCAGATTTGTTGAAACTTGAATCACAAGTCAAAAAAGAGCGGGTAACTTTCCTTCAACGGCACGAAGAAGAGGAACGCAAGCAAAAACACGAAAAATTTCTTGCTCAACAAGAAGAATTTAAAAAAGTGAATGAAGAACGCTTGCGGCAGTTACAGCAAGTTCCTTTGACTGATGAAAGTATTGCGGAAATTATCGAAGTTGTTAAGGACAATTTAGATTGGCTTGTCGATAAGCACGGGGAACGCATAAAAGTTAAAGCTACTGCGAAGAATTTGGAAGAAATTTTCTGTAACGACCCGAACATTAGAGATTTATTTGCATATGATGAATTTCAACAGGCAACAGTTTTTGCAAAAAAGCCGATTTGGAAAAATGATAGTTCCTGTGTCGGTGAAACGTGGCAAGACTCCGACGATTCACATTTACGGGTTTATCTGCGAAAAACTTATCAAGAACTTGCAAATGAAAAGTTGACTGACGATTTTTTAACCGTATATGCCCACAAAAAATCTTTCCACGTTGTCAAAGATTACTTTGAAAATTTGCCAGAGTGGGACGGTGTAAAACGTGCAGAGGAAATTTTCACAAGATTTCTCAAGGTTGAAAATACTCCTTATGCCCGTGAAGTAACTAAGAAATTTTTGTTGGCGGCAATGGCGCGAATTTATCACCCGGGTTGTAATTTTCAATCCGCGCTTGTACTTCAAGGTGCGCAGTCAATCGGAAAAAGTTATGTCTTTGAACGGCTCGGCGGTAAATGGCACACTACTTTAAGCGACAACGTTGACGATCCTCACGCTGTCGACGCACTTCAAAATAGTTGGATTGTCGAAATGAAAGAATTTTCGGCGGCGCGAAAGGCGGAAGTAAACGCCTTAAAAAGTTTTATCGAACGTTCCGCCGACAATCGCCGCACCGCATATGCAAGACGAGCGCAAATTTCAAAGCGTCATTGCGTTTTCAGCGTTACCGTTAATGACGAACAATTTTTGCGTGACCAGACTGGAAACAGACGTTTTTGGATTCTGAAGTGTCAAAGTAAAATGTTTGAAATTGTCGAGGGCTTGACCGACGAATATATTCAGCAAGTGTGGGCAGAAGTTAAACAAATTTACGCCGAAACCTTTGCAAATGGATTTGATGACAAAAAATTGCAACTTTCGTTTGATTCAAAACGCCGTGCCGAAGAAATTGCTGACGGCTTTATGCAAGACGACGGATTGCGAGGCGAAATTGAATCATTCCTGCAGATGAAAATTCCTTATCCATCCATTTGGAAATTACTCACGAAGGAACAACGTCGCAAATTTATCGCCGACGGCTCAATTATGCTTATCGAAAGTGATTTGGAGGCTTTGCACGCCGCTAATCGTAAATTTTCCAATGAGCAAGAATTTCGTGACGCACTTGATAACATAAGCAAAAACAACGGCGGAATTAGAATTGAAGATGAATACAAAAAGATAGTTTATTACAAAATTTACGGCGTGGAATTGCGAAAAACTATCTGCGCCGCTGAAATTTTGAATGAATGTTTCGGGAATGGCGATCGGCGCAAAAGTTCCCCAAAAATCAATGAGATTCTGCCGAAAATTGAAGGTTGGCAAGTCGGAGCTCGTCAAAGAAATTATTCGGGATACGGAGACCAGAAAAA
>CAJOGS010000289.1 GCA_905234045.1 uncultured Selenomonadaceae bacterium
TTAATTGATTCATTTTTCAAGTGTTTACGGGGGAACACTGTAGCAGAACATGTTGGGATATTTTGTCCACTGTCAGCCCGTCCGTTGAAAAAAAATACATACCTGCCAATCTATAAGGCATTTTAAATTTTAACGGACTGAACGGACTATCGGACAATAGATATTTTTCAAGTGAATCACTTTTGAAAATATATTCCTTAAAAGGTGATTCACAAAATTTTATTCTGTTCCCTGATGTAAGAAGGTGTATTCATAAACGCTTGAGTAGTGTATAGATGTGAGAGATTTTGACCATAGCCTCTTCGGAATCCGTTAAAATCTCACAATCTTTGCTGAGTCGGCGAGAATTATTGAGCATACAAAAGTTCTTTCGACAATTCAACGTTTTTGAATAACTTGTTAGTTAATAAATCAATTAACATAATCATAGGCAGGGAAAGAACAATCCGTGTAGAAAGTTATTCCAATGTGTGGAATAGTTTTTAATTTGGATTGGAGGTTATTATGGGCATCGAAGAATTAAACAATATTCAGTTGGAAGTTAATAAAGAAAAACCACAGGAAATCCCTTTAAAGGAAATTGATCATGCAGTCATAAAGGGAATCAGGATTTTGCATAAGAGAAACAATGCTGACTACTTGCAACTGAAAAAAGCGATTGAAAAAGACGGGCAGAATCAACCTATTATTATCCGTAAACTCACGGACGAAGAGAAGAAAAATGCTCGTAAAAATGCAATCTATGGAATTATTGACGGTCATCATCGTTTTGCCATTGCAAAAGATTTAAAGAAAGAAAAAATTTTGGCAGTTGTCGATAACGGAGCAAGTTCAGGAGTCCGTGACATAATATTGGCAATGCGATTTAATTTGTCTTCAATAAAAATGAGTTCTAAAGATAAAGGAAAAGTTATCAACGATTTATTGGAAGGTCTTGGTGACAGTTCAAATCAAGAACTCATTGAAGAGATCGGCGAAAAAACATTTGGTTTAAAAAAGTCTATGACTTATCGTTGCTTACAAATCTACAGAAAAAGCATTGGCAAGGAAACAGTAACCAAACCCAGACATAATAGTGTCAATGTTCAGGAAATTCGAGATTTGATGAATAAACTTCCGGAAGATGTAAGCAATATTTCTAAAGATGACGGTTTAAAATATCTTGAAAATATAAAATTCATCGAGCAACAGTTAAAGTTCTTGAAAAAGAGCATTTCCAACTTGGAGAGTGTACAGGAGGCTATCAAAGAACAAAAACAAGCAAGAATTAAATTGGCGAGAGAAAAGAAAAATGCTTAAATTTTTTGTGAGGTTTTTGTGATCAACAAAGAAAAACTTGAACAAGAATGGCTAAATGCAACTATCCGAGATAACTTTATTTTTTCAAAAACGTTGGAGTTAAAACCTGATCTTTGCAAATATCTTCTTGAGAAAATTTTGAATATGAAGATAGCGAAGATAAATTATCCTGAACGTGAAAAAGTCATCGAAAATCGAACTGACAGCAAAGGGATTCGTCTTGATGTTTACGTCGAGGACAGTGATAATCGTTCTTTTGATTTAGAAATGCAAATAGCTGATTCGGATAATATTTCTAAACGTATGAGATATTATCAAGGGCTTATAGACGGTGACAAACTCAAACATGGGCAACATTACAGAGAACTCGGAGAATCTTATATAATTTTCATTTGTCCGTTTGACAGATTCAAAAAAGGTCGGCATATTTATACTTTTCGTGAACGTTGCGATGAGGATAACAATTTGACACTTGACGACGGAGCGATAAAAATTTTTCTCAGTACAAAAGGCATGTTAAATGATGTCAGCGACGACATAAAGAATTTTTTGAATTACGTTGACAGCGGAATAATTTCAGGCTCGTTTGTTGAAGAATTAGATGACGCTGTTAATATCGTAAAATCCAATACGAAAGCGAGGAAAGAATTTATGACTTATCAAATGGCTTTACTCGAAAGTAAATTAGACGGACGCGAAGAAGGACGAGAAGAAAATGCAATCGAGAATTTGCGTTCTGTCATGAAAAAACTTAATCTTTCTGCAGAAAAAGCAATGGATTTTTTGGACATTCCCGACGATAAACGTAAACGTTTCCTTCATTTTCTGAAAGATTAAACAAATCACACAAAATAGTCAGGCTTGGCGAACATTACCAAGCCTGTTTTTTTTACTTCAAATTACTCTGTTCCATAATGTAAGTTTGAATACTGTCACGAGGAATTTTCCAAACTCTGCCAATGCGAAAAGATTTAATCTTGCCTGAAGTTAAAAGTTTGTAAGCGGCATTACGTCCTATCATCAGCATTTCGCAAAGTTCTTCAATCGTTATGAGCGGTGAA
>CAJOGS010000290.1 GCA_905234045.1 uncultured Selenomonadaceae bacterium
GATTGGTTTTCGCCCAAGTAACCACATTCAGAATCTTGAAACCCAACTCCGTGAGGCTATTGGCAACCGAAAAAATATTGTGGTAAGTTCCTGAAATCCAAATCGTTCCGTTGTCTTTCAATTTGTCGCGGCAAAGGGCGATCCATCGTTTGTTGAAATCGTTGATTTCATCGGGCGAACTGCCTCTGTCCCACTCTCCTTTGTTCACGCTGACAATTTTTCCTGCCTGCACGCTAATTCCGTCGTTTGACAGGAAATAAGGTGGGTCGGAGAAAATCATATCAAACTTGAAATCGAACTGCGGAAGCAATTCAAAGCAGTCGCCGTTGAGCAACGTGAAATCACGAGGATTGGAACGAAAAAAAGGGATTATTTTGGGCATCAAATCTCTTCTTTTAAAAGTTCTACGAATTGGGAAATGTTAGTGAGGTTGTAAACGTAGGGTATTTCCTCATAGGCTTCCCTAAATGAACCAACTCCATCCCATCCTTTCCCATCTGTAATCCAAACAAATTTATAACCTTCAATAGCATTGATTTTTGGAGATAGTTCAGAATAGGAACGAGCAACTTCGCTCGGTTTTGAGCCACCTCCATCGGCGTAGAAATTAACCTCAATAAGATAAATTGTTGATTTTGTTTTCACTACAAAATCAAATCGTTTAATATCTTTTCCAAGCACTTTCTTTACATCGGGAAGTTTTTCGCAGCGTACTTCTTTTTCACAAGGAATTCCATTTTGAGAAAAAATATCATATACCCAATTTTCCATTACGTGGCCACTTCTATTTTTTCGTGCGTTGCTGTCAAGACCCGTTTCCACTCCAAACACATAATCTACAAGATTTTTTATTTCACGAGATTGAAGTAACTTTGTCAAACCAGTACCGTTAAGAAATTCCACGACACCCTCCTTCGTCTTGAATAGTTCATTGATACTACGAGCGGTTTTGTCAGGCAACAAATATTTCTTTTTATCCTTACGACGAGTTGCTATTAAAATGTCGAGTATTTCAAAAACTTTTTTGTCGCGTTCCCAGAGTTGTCCCACAGCTTTTGTCATATCCTCTTTACCTATCAGATAGTTTAAAGTATTCAAACTAATCGCAATGTCGGCAACATTTCTCTGAATCTTGTCAAAATCGCAATAAAAATCAAGCGTGGCATTTGTTTCGTAAAGTTGTGACATAAACAACTCAAATTTGTCTTTTGTTTTCATTTTTCTATATGACTGAGATTTAATTGTTTTGTTTTTGGCAATGCATTATTGGACTTATAATTTGAAATGAGAAGTTCCGTCAGTTTTCCGCGCTTACTGGCATTTGCATTCACCATTCTTGAAGCAAAAACGCGCTGGATGTTGAAACCATCGTAAATGTCCTCAAAAAATGTGTCTTTTGGATTTTTTGCAGAGCAATCCGCATTACTAAGCATCCATTTTACATTATCCTTCTTATTGAGGTTGCGACAAAAATCTGCCAAATCTCGCTGATTATCATCGTCAAATTCTTCCTTAACGTAAGAATTAAAACTGGAAGTCGCACTCAAGGGGCGATATGGTGGATCGAAATAAAAGAAATTGAGTCCAAAATCATCAATGAATTTTGCTGTTTCCTTGAAATCACCGTTTAGAATTTCCACGTTGCGACGGTTCAACAACTCGCTGTCGGCGTAGATTAGTTCCTCGTTACAAATTGTTGGGTTGGCATAGCGACCAAACGGAACATTGAATTGCCCTTTGGAATTTTCTCGGTATAAGCCATTGTAACAAGTGCGATTGAGAAAAATAAGCAAGGTCGCTTTGTCAATACTTGCAAGTTCGTTTTCATTGAATCGGCGGCGCATTTCAAGATAAAAATCCTTGCGTTTTTCTTCGGTGTCTATCGCCAAATATTGCTGTTCAATATGCTTCAATCTGTAAACAAGTCCTTCTGGTTCTTCCTTGACCATCCGATATGCTTCTGTAAGGTTTCGGTTGATGTCATTGATAACCACACGTTTAATATTCGGGAATTTCTGTAGCATAAAAAACAACATTGCTCCACCGCCGACGAAAGGTTCTATGTAGGTAAAATCATCGTCATAGAGTTCTCGCGATAAAGCCGCTTCGAGTTGGGAAAGAAGTTGCCCCTTTCCACCAACCCATTTCACAAATGGTTTTGCGTTATAAATTACTGATAAAGCCATTAGTTCTCATTTTTCGTGTTACAAAATAACACAAAATCGGTGAGAATAATGGCAATAGATCAAAACTTAACAAAAAAGATCAAAATAGATCAAATATCTTTTTAGATTTCCAAAAACTTTAGAACAAATTTTCTGACAGTTTACACAAAAAGG
>CAJOGS010000291.1 GCA_905234045.1 uncultured Selenomonadaceae bacterium
AAATAAATTCCGTTTCAGTGGCAATCAATTTCGCAATTTCCGCGTTCGTCATTTTTAACCTCTCCTCTCAAACTGCCTGATTTTTCATCGCCGACATCATACCGTCGTACTTCGCCGCCTTGATTCTGTACTGCATTAACTTTTTCTCAAGTGCGGCATTTTTTTCGCGTTCCCACTCTAAATTCAATTTTTTTTCCGCGAGAATTTTGTTTTCGTCGCTGTCAAAATTGATGTCAAATTCGATAACACACGCTCCATAATCGAAAATTCTGTTTCACATTGCCGTGATTCCCTCCGGCTTAAGAAATTTTTTACAAAACTCTTCAATCACCGTGCGGGAGACGACCTTTCCGTCAATACAGAATTTCCAGCCGCGTTCAACTTTCAGCTTGCTGATTTTCACAAATTCTCACCTCCGAAAATACTTTTGACATCATTTAGTTTTTGCTAGGTTTATACTCAAATAAGTCTCCAATTTCACAATCAAGGTACTCACACAATTTGTCCAGTGTTTCAAATTCAATTCCGCAACTGCGTCTGAAATAAAGATTGGTGAGCGTCGTTCTCGAAATTCCTGTATCTTTCGATACCTTACTGATCCGTAACAGTTTTTCACCAAGAATAACCGAAAATTTGTTGCGTATCATTTTAATCTTTCCCTTCTATCACTTCACTTTTTGTACAATTCTTTGAACTTTTTGTAGTCTGTTTTGTGCATTATGCAAAATATTTTGTCAATAGACTTTTTGTACAAAATGCTGTACAATCTGCAAGGAGGTGATTATTCTATGTTAAAATGTAGATTGGCTGTCCTTCTGGCTGAACGTAATTTGAAAATTACCAAAGTTTCAAAAGATACCGGCATATCTCGTACCACTCTCACATCGCTTGCTAATAATTTTAGTCAAGGCATCCAGTTTGATACTCTCAATACACTGTGTTCGTATTTGCGTACCACACCGCGAGATTTTTTTTGCTATGTGCCTTTTGAGGTTGAGATTTTAGCAAACTATTTAGAATCAAAAGACATTAAGGTTACGCTCAATTTTAAAAATTCTCAAGGCGAAAAACTCGATGCTGTAGATTTAACGGTCAATGCGGTTTTAATTGAGTATGATTCGGATTCAGAACAAAACAATTCAAGAAAAACTCAGGGAAAATTGACGATTATTATTGACTTTCCGAAAACCTTAGACGAAGCAATTACGCTTGGTAAGTATAAGGAGGAACTTTCACCTATCTTTACCAGAGATATTGAACGTAATATTTGCACTGAAGTCGCTAGTCTTCTTTCACCAGAAAAAAATCCGAATCTTGATTTTGAAATTATCAGGAATAATGCCTTTGCTTGATTCTCACCTCCGCTTGTCAACTACACTTGACATTTCGTGCTATAATGACTTAATTGGCGTATTTCCCCATAAATTTTCAACTGTTGTACCAAGCGACTTTGTGATTCGGATTGCCGTTTGAATCGTATTGGAGCCTACGCCCGTTTCGTATCTTTGATACATACGAATATGGAGTTTTACTTCGTCGGCAACTTGTTTTTGAGTTTTACCTGAATGTTGCCGTGCCGCTATCAAAGTTTGGTTTTTCATCTCACCTCATCTCCTTCGTTATTTAACTACGTCATTTCTGTCGTCGTTATGTTGCGGATTATATACGACAGATTTGTCATTGTCAATAGGTACTAATAATTTTTTGGGAGGGATTTTTATGAATTTTCCTGAACGCTTAAAAGAGTTAAGGCAAGGCAAAAATCTGTCACAAATTGCGTTAGCCAAAGACTTAGGCGTTTCTTCTCGCAATTATCAGCGTTACGAATATGGAGAAATTGAAGCTCCCATTTCCGTTGGTGTGGCACTTGCAGATTTTTTCAACGTGTCGCTTGATTATTTGGTCGGCAGGAGTGACAACCCGCAGAGATATTGAAAGGTGGTGGATTTATGTGATTAAAGCCATAAATTTTGGATAGCCCTGTGTCATTTAATTCTTGCAGAAAAAGTTTCTGATAGTGCCGTCAATATGATTACAGCCGGTAGTACCTAAAATTTCTCCAACAAAATTTCCTGAGGGCGTGTAAAACCGTGTAACGTCTTTTGCAGGATTTTCTTTTGTGCCGTCACCGACGATACCTTTGACAAAAATTAGCAACGTTGTGCCAACTTTTTCAATTTTGATTTTGTCATCATTCATTTTTGATTTCCTTTCTGTGAAATTTTTAGTCGGCAGAAGTGACAATCCGCAGAGGATTTAATTTTGAAAGAACCAAAATTTATTTGTGGTTTCCCACAACCCGCCTTTCGGCGGGTTTCGGCTGATTACCGTTCAG
>CAJOGS010000292.1 GCA_905234045.1 uncultured Selenomonadaceae bacterium
TCCTGCGTCCACGAAGTCGTAATTCTTGCCGCGTAAGGTTTTCTGCGCTTGCCCGACATTTTTATTACAGACCCGTAACCGTTCGGCAATTTCAATTAAATCACTCCTTGAAAAAATAAGCCCGCTTTTCGGCGGGAACTTTTTTTATTCGTCAATCCAATCGTAACCGGCAGCGGTTATTTTGAATGACAAAGGAACTTTGGTATCTAAAACCGTCTGTATAACTTCAGTCTCAGCGATTTTCTTTGCATAATTCCAAATTTTAATTTTTGGATCGTCATCGTCTAAATAATCGACAGAGTCTATATCTTCTGGAGAAAATCTGCAAATTTTCATAGCTCGTTCCATGACAGCTCGTTCCACAGCTTCAACCATTGCGATATTCATAAAATTGCTTGGTTGCCCCAATAGTCTGGCAAAAGTTGAAACAGCAGAATCTTCAATCATTTCAACTTGCTTTATGTAACCGGCATCTTCCAAGTATTCAATCGCACGAATGGCACGAATCCCCGTCATTTTTGTTTTCTCGACAATAGGCTGAACATTTACCTTCAAATCATAAATATCTTGAATAAAATCTGCCGCAGTTTTGAGAAAAAATTTTGCGTCTTTGCGGGTAGGCGAATAGCACTCTAATTTTTCGCCTTCTTCCAAAATTTCTTCAAATAAAGTCTGTTCAATCGCGGACATAACGTAGTCACTCCAGCCCAACTTTTCGGCTTCTTTTCCGGCACGCCATATAAGAGTAGCAATATCTTGCGCTAAGGATATGGGAATCCAAATGGAATTGTGGTGAACTGTCTTTTTTTTCTTGGTTTTTCTGTCCGTAACACCTTTACTGATTCTGCTGAGTGAAATATATCGCCTGTCACGATAGCGCACTAAAGCAACATTCATTTCCTTAGCGTTTGAGTTGACCAAATTAACACTGCCGATAGATTTTTCCTCGTCAAGTTTAAGTTGCGCCATAAATACTCACCACCTAAAAATCACTTCCACTTAGGATAAGCGGCTTTTTTTATTATCGTGGATTCGGCATAAGATGAAATTTCACCGGGTTTACTGATATAAACAACTTTTACAACTTTCCATTTAGATTTGCCCGAATATTTATCAGTAGCCCAAACCTCAACAAAATCGCCAACTTTTATGTCATTGTTTTTGCCAAGAAAATAATCATAACGTTTTTTAGAATGTTTCTTAAAGATTACTTGACAAAATTTTTTAGAGCCGGATGACTTTTGAACAGAGGGTGTAACACCAGGCTGAGGAACACAAATTGGCTTTAAGACCACAATTTCGCGCACTTTTTCAATTTTATGAACTTGCTCGAGAGGAGATGAGGGTGGGGAGAAGTTCTCTCGTTCACGCAGTCTTCTTTTCAACGCCAAATTCTCGTTATTGTTTGCATTCACAACATATAACAAGAATGCTACAACACAAAGCAGAATTATAATAACTTCAGCCATAAAACTCACTATCCTCTTATGTAGCTGTAAACTGAAAATTGTTATTTCCGACTTGATTATTGTACTTTTGTTGCTCATCGTCCCCCGCAAGAGGGATTTGCCCATATTGCGATTCATAATCTGCAATAAAACGCTCCATAAGATATTCGAGTTGATTGGAGACCGAACGACGATTGCCATCAGCAATAAATTTTAATTTTTCATAATTATAAGGCTGAACCCTAATTAAAATCGGTCTTTTTTTTGTAGCCATTTTTATCCCTCCAATCTGTCAAAGTGTTATCTTACAGTTATTTATTGCTAGCATTATACAATACCTCCCTGAGAAAATCAATAATTTCATACTTGACATTTCCTAGCCTAAGTGTTATCCTTCGATTGTTTAGTGATAACACTTTTTAATAATTAGATTTCTAAAAGAAATAAGGTGATTAAGTGGGAATAGTCAGCAACAAGGTGCAAATTGGAATAAGAATCCCGAAAGAATTAAACGAACGTCTTGAAAGATATGTAGCTAATATTGGAATTTCCAAACAAGCCTTTATTCTTGGATTGATTTTTGATGAATTAGAAGGTAAGGAAAAGGAGATGCGTGTAAGGAAATGACAGATTTAGATGATTACTTTTTTCTTGAAAATATTTTTGACGCAATAGCGGACGGGTAGAAAGTTTTCACAATGCCTGAAGACTTGGACAAAAAATTTTTGAGGAGAATTAAGTTGACGAAAATAAAAAAAGTGCCGGTGAAAGTGGCGGCGTATATTTTGGGGAAATCGGAGCAATTTATTCGTTGCGGACTTCGGTACGGAAGTTTAAATTTCGGCTCGGCGGTTTCGAGCAATCCGCATAAGAAAAACGCG
>CAJOGS010000293.1 GCA_905234045.1 uncultured Selenomonadaceae bacterium
CATCCGATAAGATACAACCGACTCTTTCAACGAAATTGCCGTTACATTTATCCAGTTAGCTTTAATTACCGTGTCGCTTAAGTTAATGGCATTGTCCATTATGGAAACATTTTAGTGAAAAAAAACTTAGCCAAAATTTCCGAGAAAAAATCTTAGGTCGTATTGAATAATAACAACTAAAAAATTTTGGAAGTTGGAATTACCTAAACTTTAGCAAATTACTTTTGGCAAGATTACCCGCGCCCCAGCCCGTCTCTGTTTTTGCCTGTTATTAAAATTTGTGTAAAAGGTGGGACGCGGCTGAACGGCTGACTTGTTACCGCGCTAAACGCGAAAAACCTGACGGGCAGTAGCTCTTTTCTTTTGTTACTTTTCTTTGGAGCAGCAAAGAAAAGTAAGTTTAAATATAAAAAATATCAGCAACTATAAAAAATTTGAAAACGGATTTTTTCAACAGCCACTAGCTATCACACTATCCAACTACCGCACTATCCAACTATCCAAGAAATAAAAAAAGCTCGGCAAGTTTTTCCGCACTTGCTCAAGCTCAAAATAAATCAGGCAAAATATTTATTTTCGTCCAACATATTATTATTTTTCGCCAGTATAAAAGTTGTTGTAATGTTCGCACTTTCGTTGCAGACGCCGTTAAACATTGCCGCTATCGGGTCTACGCATATAATAACCGAAATTGCCTCAGGCGGCACGCCGACAACCGTAAACAAATACGCAATGCAGATTATTCCGCCGCAGGGAATCGGCGGTTTCGCTATCGCCATAATGAAAACTGACAGCCACAGCGTCAGGAAAAGACTCATCGTCATATCGATATTGTAAACTCTCATCATCATAAATGTTGCAAGCGAAAAGAAAATACAATTTCCCGCCTTGTTAAGCTGTACGCCGACAGGAATTGAAAATGCCGCAAGTTTTGAATCTATTCCCAATTTGTCGGCGCAAAATTTCAACACAAACGGCAATCTTGCATGCGAACTGGAAATTGAAAAGACCAACGGGCTTAACGCCGCCATTTTTTTTGTCATTGAGACAGGTGAAATTTTTCCAAAAAGCGTAATCGCCAGCGCGTCTACCGTCCAAACTATCAGCACGCCTACAAACAGACCGCCGAAAAGTCCGCTGAATGTAATTAACGAATCAATGCCCGTGTTCGCAAGCAGCGACGTCATCGACATAAAAACTACCAACGGAATTGCTTTTACAATAACTTTCAAAACGGCGATTGTAAACCGAAAAACAAAATCTACGCACTCTGTAACGCCTTTTGCTTTTTCGCCCATTTGATTCACGATAATTCCAAAGAATATTGCAAGAAACATGACTTGCAGAATATTTTCGCCTTTAAACGGATCTACCAAATTTGTCGGTATGATATTAAAAAGCATGTCCATTATTGAAACGTTTTTTGAAGATATTGCCGCTTCGCCTGAACTTGATATGCCCGCTTGCATGTAGGAAAGATCGCCTGAAAATATTATCAGCGAAAGCCCCAAACCGAAAAGCACGGTTAAAACTTGCATGAAAGTTGAAACAATCGCCATTTTACTGCCGAGTTTTCCCAACAACGTTGCATCAGATATGTTTGTAACGCCCGCCATTATCGCAAAAAATGTCACGGGGGCCATCATCATATGCAACGCATTTAAAAATAAATTGCGAATCGGCGTAATAACGTCGCTGTTGATAAAATTTATTGTCTCGGAATCTAAAAAACTTTGCATTAAAAGACCGCAAATCGAACCGAGAATCAAGCCGCCTACCGTCTTAATCAGTTGCTTTTTCGCCGCGTCCAAGCCATGCACACGAATAACAAGAATATTTGCATTGCCCTTGCGAACATAGCGCATTTTTCCGCGACTTGATTTCAATATGGCAAGGCGATAAGCCTCTTCCTCGTCGTCATTGTCGTCTCTTTCAGAAAGTTCCGGAATCGGATTAAATTCTTCTCCCTTCGCCGTCATTTTTAATTCGGTTGTGCCGAGAAAATTTTTTATTTCCAACTCAACCGAAAAATCTTTTTCGCCGTTCAAGCCTTTTTTTAAGCGGAAAAAATTTTCTTCAATCAGCAGTTGCGCCAAAATTATTTCTTTGTCAGTTGCCTTAGTTTTTTTTAAATCTTCGGCAATTTTTTTGCGTCCGTCCCGCAATGTTTTTTCAGATAAAATAATCAAATTATTTTCCATCAGCAGATTACCTTACTTGAAAAATTCGCCGAGTTTTTTCGCCGCCGCCATTGCTTTATCAATGTTCGGGAAAAGTTCTTTTCTGGTTTCCGCCACATGAAATGCTTTGAGTTCCGGCGAAATTTGCGCCGCGCAAAAGTCCGAATGAATCGCACATTGTTTTTATTTCGTCCAAAACTTTTTCGTCTTTCGTGTCGAAATAGAAAGACAATAATTTATTCCAGAAAAGCAACATATTTTCTTGATTCATGCCGTGAACTTTTTGACGTGTTGCAGAGCCGCTGTAACGCGCGTGAAATGCATTTCCCGCCAAATCAAAAATCGGGTGTCCGTAGCCAATGTCAGCCATATCAATAACGACAATTTCGCCGCGCTGATACATTACATTTCCCGCGTGATAATCGCAGTGCACCATTGTTGAGCGATCGGGAATTGTATCAATCAGCTCATGCAAAATTTTCGTCTCGTCATCGTTAAAGCCGTCATCGCTGTGCATACCGTCCGCCCATTTGCTCCACGTACTTTTCAACGAAGTAAAGCCGCCCATTTTTTCAATATTTGCATTGTGAATCGCCTTGTACGTTGCCACAAATTTTTTTGTAACTTCGTCAAATTCGTTAATGTGCGCCGTGATATAGCGTCCGACCGTGTCAGCCTCGTCAAGCATTTCAAAAACCACTCCGAATGATTCGCCATTTTTTACCAAGTCATAAGAAATTGCCGTCGGTACACCTGCCACAAACGCTTTTTTCGCCAAATCCATTTCCTGTTTTATTTTTGCAAGCGGCACTCCTGCCGTATAAAGTTTTACAATACTTTCATCGCCGATTCGGTAAACCGTGCTGCTTCTGCCCTTGCCGACAATTTCCGCGCCTTCTACATTAATTTTGCGGGGAATTTTTTCAACATTCATCAAGTCTGTAAACTTCGTCATTTCAAAAATTTCATAAATAACTTTTGAAACATTTTGAACTGTAATTTTTTTGCCCAATTTTTTTTGCGTGGAAAGCAAAAGCCGCAGTCCCGCGCTTGAAATATATACCAACTCTTCCGCGTCAAAAATAACCTCTTCGCCTGAAAGCGTTTCAATTATCGAGAATACTTCATTTTGCAACGTCGGAACATTTTTGGCGTTAACTTCGCCCGTCAAAAAAATAATCATGCTGTTGTTTTCTCTAGGGGCTGTTGGTAAATTAAAAGTGAATAACCGAAGCGGCAAGTAACACAAAATTCAAAAAGCAAACAGCTAATTTATCGAACCTAAATGCTATATGTCTATA
>CAJOGS010000294.1 GCA_905234045.1 uncultured Selenomonadaceae bacterium
TCATTTTCAGATAGTGATAGGTAACTTTTTGAAATAATCTTCAAGTTTTCCCCCACTCAAAACCGTGCTTGCAACTTTCACCGCACACGGCTTGCTATCTAGTTTCTTACTTCAAGTGTTTACGGTACTTTTCAAACCGTTTGTCAAGGTCTTTTCCATTATGTATTAATTGATGTGTTTTTGAGCTGACTAATATTAAATTATCCAAGCTGTTAGTTCCGCCTTTTGATATTGGCTTTATATGGTGTATTTGAGCGTCGTACGGATTCAGATTTTCTTTGGTTACTGCGTCTTTTCCTCTTTGTAACGTCCATAAACTCCATAGATATTGGAATGTTCCATTAAAAGATTTTTCAGATTCCCTGTTTTGTAACAGTTCCCTTTTTATCAGCCATTGTTTCTTTATCAAATATTCCTTAAATGAAGTTTTGGTAGACTTACGGAGGGCATATATATCTATGATTGTTTGATTTCTGCCTTTGCTATATACAAAAACATTATCTATTTTCTTGAGTTTACTATGTCTGCTTCTGTAATACAATCTTCTGTAAATTCTACTAAGCAAATTCCCTATATTATTAGCAATGTCAAAATAATTTAAGATTCCTCTAAACCACCTTATAAAATCTTGGCATTGCTCGTATGTATTGAATTTAAATTTCTTAAGACTTTTTGTATATGCTCCGACGTCTTCTATAAGTATCCAAATTGAATTGTGTCCGCTTCTTACCATTTTAAATCCTAAAAAGTGAATCTCGTTATGTCTTAAATAACTTTTGGCATTATTCAGCTCTATATCTAAATTTGAATTGATAAAGTCACTGATAGTATCTGTTATAAATTTCTGCTCCATTTCGTTATGGCAGGTGATGAAAGTATCGTCTGCGTAACGGAAATATTGACAGTTAATTTTCTTGTCGCGTTCCAAATGCCATTGAATCCAGTTGTTTTTGTGTTTGTCGTAATCACGTGTATAGTTGCATCTCTTTTTGTTAATTTCAAAGGTTTGTTCAATGAACTTGTCCAGTTGCGTCAAATAACAGTTCGCTAACAGCGGTCCGAGTATTGTTCCTTGACTCAATCCTACTCCTGAATATTCTTTGGAAGTCCACATTAAATGTTTGATTGTACGCAGGAGTTGAAAATTTTTGATTCCCATTTCCTTAACGCACCTGATAGTTTTGTCCAAAGGAATATTGTCAAAACACTTTTTAAAATCTAACTCCACAGTATATGTATCTTTTGAACGAACGAGAATTCTTGCAAGCTCGCTGACAGGGATTTTTGCGCTTATACCTTTTCTGAATCCGTAGCTGTGTCTGGACATTTGCTCTTCAAGTATAGGCGAAATTATCTGATACACAGCTTGTTGGGCAATTCGGTCGAATAGATTAATTATTGTTATTTCCCTATCTTCGCCATTGCCTTTTGGTATCTTAACTTTGCGCGATTGTACGGGCTTATAGCGTCGGAGACGGAGCTTGACTTCCTTAATGATTCGTTCTTGCGTGATATTGGAAGTTTTAGAAATGCCGTCTGCACCCGCTGTTTTTGCGCCACTGTGCGATAATACTATTTTTATCGCTTTCAATATGTTTTCGTTCTCAAGACAATCTGTGTAGAGTTTTTGCATACGTTACACCTCCATTGAGAGGCTATTTATCTGCTAAAGTAATACTTAATAGACTAGAGACCTTCGCTCCACTGTGGTTAGCAGTTTCTTCGCTACTATGTCTCCTCTGACTGCCTCCAATTATCTACTTTGGTTATAGCCGCAGTACAACGACTTTTACCCATTTTGACCGCTATTGGCAGGAGGCTCTCGCTTGTTCCGTTTTTGCCAGCTTTATAATCCAACTTAGGTCTCAAGTCTCTGCCGTCCACCGCTTTATGCTTAGAACAGCCCTTTAGTTCTACTTATCCACATTGTATCATAAGTTACCCTGCGGATTGATGGAATTTTAACAGTCATTTCGAGTCGATTTACTGAGTTCGTCTTACGACAGCTCAAACCTTGATTCGTAGTCCTAACCATATTGGATTCGCCACCCGCGACAACTCAAATCCGACTATCGAGAGGATTCTTTATCGCGCCTTAACTGCACTTATAACGATTCATTACTTTACCGCCACGCAGAGTATTAGTGACAGGTTATTCAAAACTTATTTAGGCGTTTTGTCCTTGTTTGCAAAAACAGCTTACAAGCCATACTGATAAAGATAACGAAACTTTCGGGCAGTTCCTTAAATTCGTCTTGCTTTTTCAATTCGTGATAATCCAACATAACGGAATTATAACGAGCGCGTTGAGGAATTGCCGGAGTCCGCGCGTTGCACTTCGATATTATACAGCTTGCCTTGCGTATCAGTAGCAAAAACGTCAAAGCGCACTGATCGCCCGTAAATATTTTCAACGCTTTTTTGCGTCTGAACTTCTAAAACTTTTAAATCATCTTTATCGAGAATAATCCTAAGAATATACTCAACGTCCTTTGCATTATCATCAAAACAGGCACTGAAAAACGCATCGTCAATCAAGCGAAATTTTTTCAATATCTTTAAATATTTTTCTTGAGACACTACACCACCGCCCATTATTTTTTGATAATTATAACATTTTTAAAGATTTATTTCATAAAAAAATTATGGGCTAAATTTCAAAGTTATTTTTCAAATACCGATTTTCTTCAATTTCAAATTCAGCCATTGCCTTTTGAAATTTCTCAGTCTCCTTTTCTACCATATTTAAAATTTTTGTATCTGAAATATGCTTGCCAGTTCCCGCAAAAATATATTGGGGCAAATTTTGTCGGCTTTTCAAAAGTTCTTGCCGATTTTTATTCAGACGAATTTTAAACAAATGTGAAATAGGCTTTTCAAGTTTGCTATCTTCAGATGTCAGAAAAAATTCTCCGTGTTCATAGTCATTGTATGAAAAATCCAGCCAAGTTTTAAAGTTTTCCGTTTTATTTTCATTCCAAGCCTTTAAAAAT
>CAJOGS010000295.1 GCA_905234045.1 uncultured Selenomonadaceae bacterium
GGTGCTGTTTTTTCGTCCTCGAAAAAAACGCACCGAGCAAATGCTCTTATTCATCGCATTTGCAAGGCGCACGTCCTGTGCGCCATCTTAGTACTTCGTTCTTAGTCAGCAAATTTTTTTTCGCTAATCATCAGCTATTCACTACAAAACTATCACACTACACCACTACCAAACTACAAAACTACTAAACTGTTGCGAAATTCGCCGCCGTTATGAATAGCTTGAAACTTTGCGGGAAAAATTTTTCGCATATCGTCAACAGTAACATCATCAAGAAAAGTTTCAGTGCCACTGCGGAGCGCAGTTGACGGGATTAAAATTTTATCGCAATTACGCTGATTTTTTTTCAGCGCGTTAATAATATCGCCGCCCGTCAAAAGTCCAGAAACATTTATTTTATTGCCGAAAAATTCATTGACAACCGGCAAAATTCGCACGTCCAAATTTTTATTGCGGCGCATTTCTTCATCAGCCAAACTTTTCAGCACAACCGAAACTGAAGTACCGCTAATCACGTCGATTGAAATTTTTTTGTCGGAACTTGAAATTTTTTCGTCGTGAAATTCATCAATAAAATTGCGCGTCATTCCAATACCGTTTTCAATTTGCGGGAAGTCGTCATAATATTCGGCAGGCGGTATTTTCTTACCTGCCAAAAAATAAAATTCGTCGCCCAAATATACAAAAGTTTTTCCTGTTTCTGCGCGAGATTTTTTTTGAAATTTTTCAACCTGTTCAATAACTTTAGCCGCGCCGTCTTTGTCAAATTGCGTCAATGGAAATTTATCCCTGCGGTGTTTCGTAACACCTACAGGCACAATCGCCAAACTTTGAGCAAATGGGCGGCGTTTTAAAATTTCAGAAATTGTATAATCCAATTCTGCGCCGTCGTTCAAATTTGGGCAAAGTACAACCTGCGTATGATATTCGACGCCGCTGCTTTGCAATCTGTCCAAATGATTTTGAATCTGCGCGGCTAATGGCGTTCTAAGAAGTTTCGCCCTAACTTCGCCATTCATTGAATGAACTGAAACATAAAGCGGCGACAGATGAAAATTTTTTATCCTGTCAAAATCGGCGTCGGTTAAATTTGTCAGCGTTACAAAATTGCCGTACAAAAATGAAAGTCGGTAATCGTCGTCCTTGATATTTAAAGTTTTTCGCATATTCGGTGCTATCATATCGACGAAACAAAAAACGCAGTGATTTTTACAGCATTTAATTTTGTCAACGGCGGATTCAAATTCCGCGCCAATTTCTTCATCAATATCTTTTTCAAAGGCGATAATTTCCTGTTCGCCGTCGGAATGTTCAACGAGCATTTCAATTTCTTCATCGGCAAAAAGAAAACTCAACTCAATCAAATCACGCGGCTTACTGCCGTTAATCTTTAAAATTTTATCGCCAATTTGTAATTCTAATTCTTCGGCTAAACTGCCTTCATAAATTTTTGTAATCTTCATAATTAAAAAATAAGCGGCGCAAAAATTTTCACGCCGTCTCTGTAGTAGTGTGATAGTGTGGTAGTGTTATAGCTATCGCACTATCCCACTATCGCACTATCAAACTACTCAACTACTCCACTGGTCTGCGCGGGTTCGTCAGACGCCTCAACAACTTGATTAAGCGCGTCAATAAGTGCGTCAACGTCGATACCGTGCCCCATTGCGCCCTGCTCTATAGTTTCAAATTGTGCAACGTGGCAACCAATACAACCCATTCCGGCATACATAAAAACGCCGATTGTGTCAGGATACTTTTGCACAACTTCAATAATATTCATATCTTTTGTAATTTTCATAGAAAAACCTCCTAAGCCTTCAAATTATATCACGTCTCGTCAAATCGTCAATGAATTTTCACTGAAAAATTTTTCTTGCGTTTGAAGGAAATTTTTGGTATAAATTGAATAAGTTTTTTGGAGGTGGGAGCGTTGAAATTTGAACATGTAAGCGTAATGTTAAATGAGGCAGTTGACGCTCTCAAAGTTCAACCGCACGGCATTTATTTGGATTGCACATTAGGCGGCGGCGGACATTCTTTAAAAATTGGCGAACAGTTGGATGCGGACGGCATTTTAATCGGAATTGACAGAGACGAAGACGCAATTAACGCGGCGCGTGAAAAAATTTCCGGCTTGCGTTGCAAAGTTGAAATTATTCACGGCAATTTTTCTGAACTTGAAAAAATTTTGGACGAATTGAACATTGAAAAAATCGACGGCGCAATTTTTGACTTGGGCGTTTCTTCGCATCAAATTGACACTGCCGAGCGCGGTTTTTCCTATATGCATGAT
>CAJOGS010000296.1 GCA_905234045.1 uncultured Selenomonadaceae bacterium
AATACATAAAATTATTATTAAATCCTCTAAAATAAAAAGGTAACATTATTCTTTCTAAAGTAGTGCATAATATATAAAATGTTGGATAAAAATAAACCTGTGCCGCCGAGTTGGAAAATTCCAACTTCAAATGAAACGCGGGTACGAGTTGAGGATTTTTCAAAAATCATTCCCAACGTTTTACCTTCCAAATATCTGTGAGGTATGCTGTTTTTTTGCATAACTTTTAAATCTGCTGCGAAGTCTAAAATTTCGTAAACTTCATCTGCGCTTAAATCGTGAATTGAAATTAAATCTTTGCCCTTTAACATAAAAATCTCCCTTCGTTGTTGTAGTGGGATAGTGTGATAGTGTTATAGTGTTATAGTGGAGTAGTAATTTACTATCCAACTATCCAACTACCACACTATAAAAGCGGATCAACATTGTTTTGATTGAAAACTTTAACAATTTCAGTCAATTTAGTTTTGGCGGGGTCGTAATCAATGGTAGTTTCGCCGTCGTGAGCGTGAATATGAACATACATAACGCCCGCCATACCGAGTAAATTTTTTTCAACAGTTTTTGCACTGTCTGCAGTATAACCGTTAGCGGTGAATTGCAAGCGCGTAACGCCCGCGCCTTCATGTCCGCAACCACATTCTTTGCACATTTTAAACTCTCCTTTTGTAGTGGTGTAGTCTTGTAGTTTGGTAGTCTTGTAGTTCTTACTAACCAACTATCTAACTATCACACTATCCAACTATAGCACTATAACACCATTTCGACAAGCCCCCGCGCAGGTTGACTAAATTTTAACTGAAATGTATATTTTCTACAAATCGAACGAGGGGGAAATTTTTTTGGCAAAATATGTAATGTTTCAAGGCACGGCGTCAAACGTCGGCAAAAGTATTTTAACAACGGCACTTTGTCGAATTTATTTTCAGGAAGGTTTAAAAGTAACGCCGTTTAAGGCGCAAAATATGAGCAATAATTCATTTGTGACGGCGAACGGCTTGGAAATGGGACGCGCACAAGTTGCACAGGCAGAGGCGGCGAATATTGCGCCAAATGTTCTGATGAATCCCGTACTTTTGAAACCTACCGGCAACGCAACTTCACAGGTTATAATTAACGGCAAACCCGTTGGAATTATGAGCGCGGCGGAATATCATACAAGCTACGCAAATACCGCTTTTGAGGCGGCTAAAATCGCCATGAAGAAACTTTCTGATGATTTTGATGTGATGGTTATCGAAGGCGCGGGCAGTCCCGCAGAAGTCAATTTAAAGGCGAATGATATAGTAAATATGCGCGTGGCGAAACATTTAAACGCACCTGTCATTTTGGTTGCCGACATTGACAGAGGCGGCTGTTTGGCGTCGATTGTCGGGACGTTGGAACTTTTGGACGAAGACGAAAGAAATTTGGTTAAAGGCGTCGTGATAAATAAATTTCGTGGCGACGTGAAATTATTTTTACCTGCAGTGGAATTTCTGGAAAATAAAACCGGCAAGCCTGTTTTGGGAATTTTGCCGCACATTGAGAAATTGGGCATTGATGATGAAGATTCAGTTTCACTTGACGAAAAATTTTCAAGCAGCGGCGAAATAAATATTGCGGTAATTCGGCTGAACAAGGTTTCAAATTTCACGGATTTTGAAAGTTTGGCGGGCGAACCTGATGTAAATTTATTTTACGCAAAAGACGCGGCGGAACTTGAAACGGCGGATTTAATAATTTTGCCCGGAAGTAAAAATACTTCTGAAGATTTAATTTGGCTGAAGGAAAATAATTTTGTCGCGCAGATTTTGAAAAAGCCTGTAATTGGAATTTGCGGCGGCTTTCAAATGCTCGGCAGAAAACTTTTTGATCCTGCAAAAACTGAATCAAGCCACGTTGAATTGAACGGCTTAAATTTATTGCCACTGGAGACTACTTTTTCAGAAAATAAATTTACAAAACAAGTGACGGTTGACGCAGATTTTGAATTTTTGAGCAGTCACATTAAGGCGGAAAATCTTGACGGCTATGAAATTCATTCCGGCGTTACGAATCTTGACGGCAAAAAATTTGTAACCGCCGAAAATGTTTTGGGTACGTACATTCACGGCATTTTTGACAATGACAATTTCCGCCGACAAATTTTAAATGCAATACGCCGCAAAAAAAATCTTCCGCCGTTGGAAGTTACGCGCAATTTTCGCGCTGAAAAACAAAAAAATTACGAACGACTTGCAAAAATCGTCCGTGAAAATTTAAATATGGAATTACTCAACAAAATTATTTTTGATTAGAGCGT
>CAJOGS010000297.1 GCA_905234045.1 uncultured Selenomonadaceae bacterium
GAGCATTTGCTTTTGTGGCTCGGACAAAGAAAAGTAAATCTAAAAATAAAAAAAATCTTCAATAAAAAAATTTAAAACATAATTATTCAAAACGTCCTAGCAAAGAAAAATAAATCTAAAAAATAAAAAAATAGGGGTTAGGTTTTAATACTATCCCACTATCCAACTATTCCACTATCTAACTACCACACTACCACACTACAAAAGAAAGAAGAGATAAAAAAATGAGAACAATAGGCTTTATAAATTGGAAAGGCGGCGTCGGCAAAACGTGCATAGCGATAAACACGGCGTATGCACTGGCAGAAAGTTGGGGGGCGCGGATATTGTTCATAGACATGGACAAGCAAGCAAACGCCTCGTATTGGTTCGGCAAAAACGAAAAAGCGGGGACGCTTGGAAATATTTTGGTCAGCGGCACCGACGCCAAAGAAGTATCAAATATTAAAGCGATGACTGCTGAAGAAGTAATTCAAAAGACGCGCTACCCGAATATTGATTTAATAGCGGGCGATCAAAATTTGTTGGATATAAATTTGGCGATTTTAAAAAACAGCATCGGGCGGCAAGATAATATTTTGAAGGAAGCGTTAAAACCTGTACAAGGAAAATATGACGTGTGCATAGTTGACAACCCGCCGGATTCAAATATCCCTGTCTTGAACGGTCTGGAAATAATCGACGATGTAATTGTAGTGACGTTGCCGAACAGATTCAGCTTGAACGGTATAACGCAGTTGGAACAGGAAATCAGAAACTACAACGCAATTTTAAAATTAAAAATATCAATTCGCGGCATTTTGGTAAATCAATTCACGTCAACAGAAGGCAGTTACAAAATAATCGAAGAATTAAAAGGCAAAGGTTATAAAATTTTCCCGTACATAAGCGGCGGCAAGACAACGCAGAAATGGTTGGACAATGTGATAAACGAAAGAAAAAGTATTTATGAAATATCGCCGCGCTCCGGCTTTGCAAGGGACTTATTGAAATTTATCGAAGATTTGGTAAATGCATGAGCGATTTTTATAAAGACGCAGAAAAATTCTCAGCCGTTCGGTTGAGAGTTTTTTTTTGAAATATTTTTTTAAAAAACTGTCGATAAAATCCAAAAAGTGTTGACGAATTTTTTTACAAAATATATTATAATGTGTAATTGAACTTTAGAAGCGTAAAAAAATTTTTACGTGTGGCTTGACAGAAATTTTAAAGGAAGTGTTTTTTATGAGTGATAAAAAAATTTTGAAGTGTATAAATTTTGATTTACAGCTTTTTTCAGAGCCTCCGACTCCTAGTCTTACAAAAGAAAACGGTTCAGAAAACGTATATTTGATTACAAGCGTTGAAGAAATGTCGGCGTTGGCAACATATGTAAACGGCGACGACGAACACGACGGCAACGACTGCACGGGCTTAACTTTCAAACTTAACGCCGATCTTGATTTCAGCACTGAAGAAAACTACACGCCAATCGGCACATTTGACAATAAATTCAACGGCATATTTGACGGCGGAATTTATGACGAGAACGGCAAACTTATCGGCAACCACACAATCAGCAACATTAAATGCGAGTCTACTTCAAATTACGTTGGACTTTTCGGCGCAACCGAAGGAGCCACGATTGAAAATGTCAATCTAAAAGACTGCAACTTCACAAGTTCTTCAGACGGCAGTATTTCTATCGGCAGTATTGTCGGTTGGAATGGCGGCGGAATTACAAATTGCCACGTCACGGGCGGCAATGTTTACAAGTCAGGCGATTGTCAATATACGCAAATTGGCGGCATTGCAGGTAAGAATGACGGCGGCAGGATTGAAAACAGTTCGTACTTGGGTTCAGTCAGCGATTCAGCTAATGCTACATTGGGGCACTCTGTCGGCGGCATTGTCGGTGCTAATGGCGGCGGCACAGTAACAGAAAGCGTAGCGCAAGCGTCTGTCAGCTTGAATTCAGATGATGCATCAACATACAAATATGTCGGCGGCATTGCAGGTGAGAATGTCGGGGGCACAATCAGCAAAAACTTATTTGTCGCCAAAGAACTTACCGCCCAAACAGGTTCAAAACTTGGAGCAATCGCAGGATGGAACAGCGGCGACCTTTCAAACAATTTCTACGCCAACGCGGGCGAAAGCATTAATGTCGTCGGCATCAGCAACGGCACAAATACCGACAATAACTCTGTTGAAAATGTAGTTGCAATCAAACTCAAATTAGAACTTTCTGAAGGCGCAAAAGTTACAGGCGCGTACAATTTCGGCGGCTATAACTATTTC
>CAJOGS010000298.1 GCA_905234045.1 uncultured Selenomonadaceae bacterium
AAGTAAGTTTAAATAGAAAAATCTGCACATAGATTTAATCTTAAAAAATAGAATTATTCAACACGCTCTAGTTTACCGACAACCCCTAAAAAATTTACCTTCAATTTAAAGAGAAAAATTTATTTCATAATTTATTATAAAAATCACTTTGTTTTATATTGACAAGTTTTTTTTACTGATATACAATTTTGAAAATGATAAATGAAGAGGGGGGCTAAAAAATATGCCACAGTGGGCGATAGCATTTTTTATTGCAGTCGGCGTAATTTTAGTCAGTACACCGGCAGTAATTTTTTTAGCTAACAAAACCGGCGCAGTAGATAAACCTGACGCACGAAAAGTTCATACAAAACCAATACCGCGAATCGGCGGAATCGGAATATATTTGGCGGTTTCATCAGCAATTATTTTAGTATCTGTTATTTCAAATTTTGAAGGCGAAACACTGCGAACAATCACGGGATTATTAATTTCCGGAACGCTTATGTTTTTGGTTGGAATTATCGACGATTATAAAAATTTGCCGGCAAAAGTAAAATTACTCGGACAAATTTTGGCGTCGTCGGTGTTGGTCGTCTTCTACGATGTGCGCGTAGATTTTATAACTGATCCGTTCGGCGATTACATTTATTTAGAGTGGCTGGCAATACCGGCAACCCTTTTTTGGCTCGTAGGTTTAACCAACACAGTAAATTTAATTGACGGCTTGGACGGATTGGCGGCGGGCGTTTCGGGACTTGCGGCAACAACTATTTTGCTTGTTGCAATGGAACAACATTTTTTCATGATAACAATTTTGACTGCGGCACTTGCGGGCTCAACATTAGGATTTTTATTTTATAATACGAATCCTGCGCGAATATTTATGGGCGACAGCGGCAGTTTGTTTTTGGGATTTATGCTTGCGGCAATTTCGATAATCGGCGCAGTAAAAAGCGCGGCTACCATTGCTTTAATCGTTCCAATTTTGGCGTTAGGTATACCGATTCTTGATACAACTTTTGCAATTTTGCGGCGTTATCTCGGCGGACAACCAATTTTCAAGCCGGATAAAGGACACTTGCACCACAGGCTGTTAAGTTTAGGATTTACGCAACGTCAAGCAGTTTTATTAATGTACGTGATTAGCGCAATGCTCGGCTTGAGTGCCGTAGCTTTAACCGAAGTCAGCGGACAAATTGCAGCTTTAATTTTACTCGTGGTTGCCTTCTCTATTTTCTACGGCGCAAGAAAATTAGGTATTTTAACTTTAGTCAATAGCAGCAGGTAGTGTGATAGTGGGGTAGTGGGGTAGTGTGGTAGTACTAAAACCTAACCCCTAATTTCTATTTACTGACACACTGACCATCTGACCATCTGAAAAAAGGTGATTTTATGCAGAAATTAAAAGTAATGACAGTCTTTGGAACGCGCCCTGAAGCAATAAAAATGGCTCCCGTTGTTTTGGAGCTTTTGAAATTTCCAAACGAAATTGAAACAACCGTAACAGTCACGGCGCAACATAGGGAAATGCTTGACCAAGTTTTGAATTTATTCAAGATAAAGCCGAATTTTGATTTAAATATAATGTCGGCAGGGCAAACGCTTTTTGACATTACAAGCCGCGCTTTATTGGGCTTACACGGCGTTTTAAACGAAGTTCAACCGGATATAGTTTTGGTACACGGAGACACTACAACGACGTTTACAGGCGCGCTGGCGGCGTATTATCATCAAATTTCAGTAGGACACGTTGAGGCAGGATTGCGGACGAAAAATAAATATTCGCCGTATCCTGAAGAAATGAATCGTAAATTAACCGGCGCGTTGACAGATTTTCATTTTGCGCCGACTGACACAGCGAAAAATAATTTGCTTGCTGAAGGCGTTGACGCGGCAAAAATTTTTGTCACGGGCAATACCGTTATCGACGCGCTTTATAAAACTGTCAGAAATGATTTTGAATTTACGGGCGAACTTGAAAAATTTAACCGTACCGACAAAAAATTTATTTTAATTACGACTCATCGGCGGGAAAATTTGGGCGATCCATTGAGACAGGTTTACAAGGCACTGAAGAAAATCGTTGAAGAATTTCCGAACGTTGAAGTTATTTTCCCCGTGCATAAAAATCCAAAAGTCCGTGAAGTCGTCAACGCCGAACTCGGCAACCTCGAACAAGTTCATTTGATTGAGCCGCTTGATTATGAACCGTTCGCAAATTTAATGAATCGTGCAACTTTGATTTTGACTGACAGCGGCGGTATTCAAGAAGAAGC
>CAJOGS010000299.1 GCA_905234045.1 uncultured Selenomonadaceae bacterium
ACTACTTTGGACAAAGGCAAAACTACTTTAGACAAAGGCAAAACTACTTTAGACAAAGGCAAAACTACTTTAGACAAAGGCAAAACTACTTTAGATAAAAATAAAGAAAAGGCAAGAACTGCAGGTAAAACCACTTTAGACGAAGGAAGAACGGCAGGTAAAACTACTCTGGATAAAAACAAAGAAAAAGCAAGAACTGCAGGTAAAACCACTTTAGACGAAGGAAGAACGGCAGGTAAAACTACTCTGGACAAAAATAAAGAAAAGGCAAGAACTGCAGGTAAAACCACTTTAGACGAAGGAAGAACTGCAGGTAAAACTACTTTAGACAAAACAAAAAAAGACGCTAAAAAAAATTACGTTGAAGCAAAAAAAGTTGCCGACAAAGTGAAATAAAATGCGTGTAGTAATTGTAGGAGCAGGAAAATTAGGTTATACAATCGCCGAACTTCTGAGCAGTGAACAAGTCGAAGTTGTAGTTGTCGATAAGAACGAAGACCAACTTATAGCCGTCAAAGAAAATCTTGACGTAATGACGATTAACAAAAACGGCTGTAACCCTATAACTTTGAATGACCCTGATATTAACGGCGCAGATGTTTTTATTGCCGTAACCGAAACTGATGAAGTTAATATGGTTGCGTGCGTTTTGGCGAAAAAGCACGGCATGAAACATACAATAGCCCGTATTCGTGATATGCAGTTTATGGGCGAAGCGAAGGATTATCTGAAGAAAAATTTTGATATTGATTTAATGGTAAATCCCGAATTAATCACTGCAAATGAAATATATCGAATTTTAATGACGCCCGCCGCGTTAAATGTTGACGACTTCGCAGGCGGCAAAGTCAGACTTTTTGAAGGCAAAATAGACAAGTACAGCAAGTGGTTAAATATTCCGCTGAAAGATTTGAAATTGCCTGAAGGCGTTTTAGCCGGATTAATTCACCGTGATCACAGAATGATTATCCCGCACGGTAACGATTCTTTTCAAGTGCATGACAGCGCGTATTTTATAGGTTTTCCCGATTCGATTGAAAAACTAAGCCAAACTTTTATAGCGCAAGATACGCGCCCGCTTGAAAAAGCTATGATAATTGGCGCGGGAAGAATTGCGCGGGCGTTGGTAACGCAACTGAATGCGGCGAAAGTCTCTGTAAAAGTCATTGAACACGATAGAAAACGCTGTGAAGAAATGGCTGAAATTCTGCAAAATGGCAGTATTGCAATTTTGGGCGACGGTACGAATGTTGATTTATTGTCGGAAGAGGGAATTTCATCAGCTGATGTTGTAGTTTGTTTGACTGAAGACGACAGATTAAATTTGATGATTGCGCTGATTGCAAAACATATGGGCGCAAAAAAAACTGTTGTGCGCGTTTATCGCACTGAATATGTTGACTTAATCGAAAAAGTTGGCGTTGACATTGTAGTTTCGGCGCGTCTTTTATCTGCCAGTGAAGTTTTGGCATTTGTGCGGCGCGGCGGAGTTACCCGCGTTTCAATTTTGGAAGGTGCAAAGGCAGAGGCTGTTGAAGTCATTGTACAAAAAGGCACGCGCGCAGAAGGCAAACGTTTAATGGACGTTAAACTCCCAAAATCTTGCTTAGTTTGCGCGTATGTGCGGAAAAATAAAGCCGCCATTCCAAACGGCAATACAATTCTTTTGCAAGGCGATAAAATTATTTTATTCTGTCTGCGCGGCGCGGCTCAAGAGGTTGTCAGTTGGTTCACTAATGAGCAAAGATTTGTAGTGTAGTGGATTGTGTAAATTTTTTTGTGTAAGTTGAAATTTAATTGGCGTGCTAGCGCGATTCTTACTCGGATTTACACAAAATTTCTGACACTCTCTGCTCTTTAGTTGCGGCGGCGGTCGTCCGTGACCGACGTTTCCTATTATCGCAAACGTTTCACTTTACCAACAGACCCTGGATTTAATTTTCTTTACCAAGTGCAGTTGAACAATTAAAATTTTATTAAATGTACTATCTTTTTTCCGAAGCAAAAGTAGTTGGATAGTTTGATAGTGCGATAGCTATACCACTATAACACTATACCACTATAACACTATCACACTAAAAACCGTCCGCACTTTGCGGATTTTTTTATTTTTCAACACGCACTAGCGAAAAAATTTCGCTGACTAAGAACGAAAACTGAACCCTTCTCGAAAAAACGGACATAAAAAAGCTAAGAAAAAACAAGTTAATACTTAAAAGATTTTTCAAAAGAATTGGGACAAAGCCAATTAATGG
>CAJOGS010000300.1 GCA_905234045.1 uncultured Selenomonadaceae bacterium
CTCCCAAAAACAACTTTCTTTCAGTTCCATGAATCCCCATATGCTAAGGCACAATTTTTAAGAATTGTTCAAAGTCAAATCAATGGTACCATTAGTTTGCGGTGTCCGATTAGTGAAATAAATTCCTTTAATCCTGTCACCTTCAATAGTCAGATCATTGTACCCAGTATGAGGTTGCAAAAAAGTTTCTGTAGAGTTATACGACTGATTTTGATACTTAAACATTAACTTGGGTCTCGAAGGATTTGAAATATCCAAATTTATGACCAAAGCCTCTGAAACTGAACCCGTATTAGGAAACTCGCAATAACAAGACATCTTTTCCCAGTCTTGCTTTATCGTCAATGTCATGGGGACATCTTTGCCACCATTAAACGTTGAATGTAAAGTTCCTGTCCATTTACCGTTTAAGTCAGGCACTCCCAAAATTCGAATTAAAAGACTTTTTCTCCAAAGGAAATTTTCAAAAAAACACTTGATGACAGCGTAAAAGATAGCCATAGTTAGCGGGGATACTAAAATGCCAATAAAATCCAATCGTGAAATATATTCCGATATAAATGGGTATTTTTCAATAAATTTGCTCCATAAACCATTCGATATGGGATAAAAAAAAGCACTTAACATAATACTTAGTAAGACTATTCGATGCTCAATTTTGTAACGCAAGTCGATATTTAAACCATATGGTTTCATGCATTTTTCACCACCTTCAGAAAGAAGGAAATCTTTCTCCAAACACGGCACGCAAGTGACTAACAATTTCGCTTAATTCATATGAAGTGTTAGCACAAAGCAAGTGATAATGAAGGTCATAAAATGACTGCATTATGTTTTCTTTTTGAGCATCGGAATGTGATTGAAATAAATCTTCATAAGGCAACACAGGTTTTTCACAACTATAATCCCGTAATAAACTGTCTCTAATTTTTCCTACTGTATCACACAAACTATACGAATCACCGCAATGCGTAGCAGAAAAATTCTCAGTAGCTAAAATCGTCAGTTCAATACCTTTCAAAGATATTTGAGAAAATTCTTTCCAAGCTTTTAAATATCTTACTACTCTGCGTAATTGCTCGCCGTTTCGATTAACCGAATCTATGAACCAATCTTTGAACGCTTTCGGATCACTTATAATCCAACCTTTGGTTTTATGAGCCAATTTCGCGTTTCCATTCCCATCGATTATGTAAATTGGATAATCTATATGATACCGATTAGCGTATACGACACGAACGCAAGTGTCTTTGTCAATAATTTTATGAGTATGTCCATCAACTGCCTGACGTATCCACGAATGAACAGTGTACGGTGAACAGTCGGCGTATACTGCATTCAAGTAGACACCATCATCTAAATCATACTCTTGATTACTAGACAAATTTATTGTGGTTTTCATTGCAAATGAACCTTGCCAACAAAATTTAGGAATCAATTTATTACTATCTTGAAACCACTTTTTTATTTTTGACCTTAATACATCTCTTCCACGCCGAAGTTCACTTTCTTTGGAATCGGAAAGTTGAATACGACCATCAAATTTTTTAAATAAATCATCGACATACATCATCACATCGACATACATCATCAGTAATCCACCTTCACATCTTCATAAATTTATAAATTTGGCAGTACTAGTGGAGTGTAACAAACTGAAACTATTCCGTCAAATACTTAACATTTCCAAAGTAAAACAGACTGCTATCCTAAAATTTATATCTGGTTTTTTATCTGACTGGCTTTTGCAAGGAGAAGCAAGGAGAATATGCTTCAACTCAGATGTTTTGTATGTCGCTGAAAATTTTTTTAAGATGCTAAAGTTCAAAAAAACTTAGGAAAGATAAAGTTAAGATGTGCAAATTTACCTACAATTCCCATTATTCTTCTTTTTTTTTATAATTTTCTTTCAACCAAAATCGGGGGGCGGCGTAAGTAATCGCCACCCGATTTGTTAAGTACTTATATTACTTAAGTACTTATAGGTTTTAAAAAGTGGGTCTAAACCCGCATTGGAACGCCATTCTTGAAATTTACGCCTTAGCGTTTATTCCGAACGCCTTAGCGTTTATTCCGAACGCCTTAGCGTTTATTCCGAACGCCTTAGCGTTTATTCCATCCAGGTTTTTTTCAGAAATCTGAAAATTCTGGCAAAACAAAAAATTCAGATAAAAATTTCAACGGAATGAAAAGTGAGTGCCTTGCCGATGGTCTTTTTGTGAAAAGTGTGCCCGTTA
>CAJOGS010000301.1 GCA_905234045.1 uncultured Selenomonadaceae bacterium
CAGCAGCCCGAATAAGCTGCCGTTTTCAAACAATCTTTCTATCGCCGTCGGATCTACGCCCGGTACGGGTATGTGCGTGCCCATCCGAAATACCGCAAATATTACCAACGCAAATAACCCCGTTTGCGCCGCAGTTTCGGGGTTGTTTTACGATATTTGAGAGTGCGTCAAGCAGCGTTCCAAATCTGCTCTAGTTTTTCCGCCTCCGCTTTATTTTCTATGGGCGGCGGTATTTGGTAAATCTCTAGCAACTCTGCAATCAAATTTATTGCATTATTCGCCGTTGCCAATTCTAATATCCGAACTTCTAAATCATTATTGCAAATGTCTGACCACTGTTTCTTGGAGAAAAAGCACACCGTTCTCCATACGCCGAATTTCTTTTTGAGGTCCGTACGATTTTTTTTTAAAATTTCTTTGTAAGCGTGCGTTTTGCGATATTCTTTGATAATGTCATTGAGCCCGCTTTGAACGCTGAAGTTCACGCGCGCGTGCCGCTGCTTGCGTGTTGCTTCCATATACTCGAAATAAAGTTTCCACCAATTCGGCTCCTGTTCCGCGCCTTCGCTTTCTTCTTTTTTGCGTGAACCTTCTGCAGGTTGAAGTTCATTTAATTTCATTTCATCCTGCTTAATAGCATTAGCTAGGATTTGTTGCCAAGTGTAATGGTTAGTATGTGAAGCAACATTTTTTGCATTGCCAGTGAGTTCTAAATCTGCGCCCCAGCCGGTGAGGTACTGCGCCGACTCCTGAATAATTACCTGCGTTTCCAGCGCGGCGGTTTTTTCATTGATTCTTTCTTTCTTGGAAATATAAACAGCATTTGAAACAGAATTTAAATTAGAATACATTTTTTGAAAACGGTATAACGTATCAGCTAAAGCCTTGCAAAATTCGTCAGAAATTTCTTCAGCTTTAAGCGAATGTCTTAACTTGAAAAGTTGCTCGCGAATTGTCTGCGCGTCTTCAAATTCATTGTAAGAATCAATTTTATAAAGAATGAATGTACGAACTGTCTTTATTTGTGTTTCGGGATAACCGATAAGAAATTCAAGGATAGAGTAACGCTTTGCAAGTTCCAGCCATCTAATCTTCAGCCGTTCTTCCCAATCAAGAATTTGTTGAATTTTTGACGCGGGAAACCAGAACAACGTATGAAAATGGGGGTGCCAACCATTTTTACCCCAAGTATATTCAGTTACGCGAACCCTATGTTTTGAATCGAAAGTAGCACAAAAATTTGCAAAAATGTCATTAGCATAGCTAGTTCCAATTTTATTACCGTGTATAGTGAACGCCTTCCAAGTATTGTAAAGTATCTCTGTAGCCTGTTCGCAACTAAATCCCGCCGTGTGCGGAATAGTAAAAGTTATCATCGCTGCGGACATTGAACGCTCTTTTAAAGCATCTAACGCCGACGCAATTCTTGAGCCGTACTTCGCCATTTGCTTTGCAGTGCATACAGGACAACCCCAGCTGCTTTTGCACGAGGCTACGCCAACGAATTTTGCAGTTTTATCATTCGCCAACAAAGCAACGCGCGCTGAACCGTTGACAATGGGCACCTTTTTACCACAATGATACAACGATTTTAAAATAAATTTTTCTTTTTTAAATTCGGGAGTTTCCATTTTTGCTCGAAGTGCTTTCAGTTGTCTGTAGTCGCTGATTTCATTTCCTAACAATGTGGAAACCCCCTTTGCTTAGAATTTTAAACCGGCTTTACGCGCCGCTTCTGCAAATGCTTTGACTGCGCCCGGTTGAAAATAATATCTGTCATAAGAAAATACAACTTCAGTAATGCCAATATCAAGAGCTTGTTTGGCAATAGCCGCGCCAACTTTTTTTGCAAGTGCGAATAGCGTCGGTGCCATTAAATACTTTTTTAACTGGTACTTTATTTCAATGAGTGTAACGCCCTTTTCGTCGTCAATAATCTGTGCGCAAATTGTAGCATAGCTGCAATAAATATTCAAGCGGGGGCGTTGAGCCGTGTCGTGAATGTGATTGCGGACGCGCATATGACGCTTTTGCCGCAATTTATTTTTATCTGCCTTAAGAAGCATACATTGACTCTCCTTTCATAGTAGGTTTTAGGAAAATTTCCTAATGCCTATTTTTTGCCGCCGGCTTTACCTTCCTTGCGGCGGATATGTTCGCCTGCGTACTTAATGCCTTTGCCCTTGTAGGGTTCAGGTACGCGCCACTTGCGAATATTG
>CAJOGS010000302.1 GCA_905234045.1 uncultured Selenomonadaceae bacterium
CACATGCGGCACTCTCGGAAATAACGGTCGAGTACATCGAAAAAACAGCGGAAAATCATGTGAGAAAACTTGAAGAAAAGCCCGTGTTGTTCGTGGATTACTTGCAAATTCTAGAGCCAACGAATCCGAGAGGAACGGACAAGCAGATAGTAGATCACAGCATAAAATCGCTGAATATATTGAGCCGTTCTCTGGAAATACCGATAGTGGTGGCGGCATCGCTGAACAGGTCGGGATATTCTGAAGAAGTGACGTTTCAAGCATTGAAGGAATCAGGAGCGTTGGAATATACGGGAGATATAGTTATCGGCTTGCAATTTCAAGCGACGGCAAAAATAAGTGAAACGTCAAAAAATGTGGCGGAGAGGTCTAAAAAATTAGCGGAAGAAAGAAATAAATCTATTCGTAAAATGGAGGCGGTGGTATTAAAACATCGCAACGGAAAAATCGGAAGTAAAACATATTTTAACTATGTGCCGAAGTACAATATTTACAAGGAGGGCAAGCCGGAAAAAACAGGAATGGAGAGTTTGCAGATGAAATTGTTGCAAGACGCAATTTCAAATCCTGATAGAACAGCGACTCCAGCTATAAAAAGAAGAGTACTCAAGTAAAAAGTGAGCGTCTGATGAAAATCAGGCGTTTTTTTGTGAAGTTGCAAAATTGTGGTATGAGAGTTGGCAAAAAAGTGATAGTATATGAGAGTCAAAGCGATGGGGAGGGAAAAAATGTCAAATAGTGCAGTTGAGGTGGAAAATGTTCAGTCCGTAAAGATTTCTGTGAGCAACGAAAAATTGAAACGAGAATTGAGGCGAGTGCGGGAAGAAAACCGAAAGTTAAAAAATATAATCGCATATGGGAATATCTCGACGTTGGGAACGCTAATAGATCAATATATGGACTACAGTCGGATTCATTTGAAAAAAATCGCGTTGGAAATACAACTTACGGAATATGAGGAGAGCGGGATGGCGAAAGTACTGGAATTGATAGAGCATTTGGAGTACATCAAAGAAGAATTGCACAAGCTGATAGGGGTAGGCGAGGAAGGAGCAGTAGTCCATAATGACAGTTTAAAGCATGATATAAAAATGGCGAGGGAGATGATACCCAAATTTGAAGAAATAATTCAGTTGCACATCGACGCAAATAAAAGTGAGGAATTGGAAAAAATTCTGGCAGACTTTGCACAAAAAATTAAAAAATATTTTTAGGCGATTTTAGGGGGGTGAAGAATGGAAAATTTTGGGAAAAGAATACGGGAGTTGAGAAAAGAGCGAGGGATAACAAATTATGAGATGGCGACGAAATTGGGAATATCGCGTAATACTCTGACAAATTGGGAGCGTGGAATAAAGGAACCTCACGCGGTGGAAATATTGGAGGAAATGGCGAAAATTTTAAAAGTACCGATAAAAAGTATATTGTCGGGAGAAAGAGAAATTTCGTTGGAAAATAATCCCGTGATAAAAAATTTAAGCGAAAGAGTATCGCGTTTGGAGCAAATGTTGAAAAATTTGTAGATAAATAATGGAGGGAAAAATATGGAAGAAAATAATGTTGGTCTTGGCAATTTGTTGAATGAGGTAACTGCGAATAGCGAGTTGCAGGAAGAAAAAATTGTTTATATCGCTATAGAAAATCTTGAAAGTAATCCGAAGAATTTTTACGGACTGCGAGATGTAGATTCTTTGGCAGGATTGATAGCGGTGTCCCATCTGGTAGAGCCGTTGACGGTAAGCGAAAAATCCGATGGGAAATATCAAATCATATCGGGACATCGTCGTCGCGCGGCAATACAAAAGTTGCTGGATGATGGAGTTTACGAAGAGCGGAAATTGCCGTGTATAGTCAAAAGTTGTCGAAAAATTACAATCGAGCAGGAAAACGGCGAGACAATCGAGTTTGACGAAGATGCGGTGGAAATGTTGAATTTAATCGCGTCGAACAGGGGACAGCGCGAAGAACGCACGATTGATGAAAAATTGCAGGAAGTCAAATATTTGGAGAGATTTGCGAAGGCGATTTACAATCAGAAAAATAGAGGAACACGAGGACGGTTTGTAAATTTCTTTGCGGAAGAAATCCTGAACATTTCCAAATCACAACTCTTAAGAATAAATTCGTTGGAAAAGTTGTCGGAAAAAGTGAGAGCGGCGGTAGATGATAAAAAAATCAGCGAAACAGCGGCAATGGAAATGGCAACTTTGACAT
>CAJOGS010000303.1 GCA_905234045.1 uncultured Selenomonadaceae bacterium
GTATCATCTTCAGACATTTTATATTCGCCGCGAGAATTAAAAATTTTTAAATTTTCATCAGCCATAACAGCACCTCCAAAAATTTTTTCAAAAACTTTTTCGATTTTCAAAAAAAAATTCCTGCAAAAAAAAACTCCGACGAAATTTTTTCATCGGAGTTTAATTTTTTTTTATAAATTTTTATCAATTATAACCAAGCTGTCTGGCTTTTTTTAAATCTTGTTCTGACTGTTCAGTCTTTCCAAGTTTTTTATAAACTCTTCCGCGATTACGATAAAATTTTCCTTCGTTTGAATCAATCAAAATCGCTTGCGTATAATTTGCAATCGCTGTTGCATAATCGCCTATATTTTCACAATCCCAACCGCGATTATTGTAAGCCCATTTATCTTCAGGAAAATAATACAAATATTTTGTGTAAGCCTCAATCGCCGCAGAATAATTTTTCAATTCACTATAACAATATCCGATTCTAAAGTAAACATTATTTTTTGTCGCGTCCAATTCCAAAACTTTTTTGTAATCTTTCAACGCCGCAGAATAATTTTTTAAATTGTAATATGCTTTAGCTCTGCTCCAATATGCGTCCAAATATTTTGCGTCAAGTTCGATTGCTTTATTAAAGTCCATTATCGCCGTCGAATAATCTTTCATTTCATCCGCAAAAATTCTTCCGCGATTTCTATAAGTTAAAGCTGAAGGAAAATAATTTATGCTCGCAGTGTAATGTTTTATTGCTTCAGTAAAATTTTTTTGTTCTTTATAATTTGCACCAATATTATTCTCACAATGTGATTTAAGTTCGTTATCTGTTGCAAGTTCAATAGATTTTTCATAAAACTTATTTGATTTGCCATAATTTTTCAATTCATATTCCAAAAGTCCAAATAAAAAGTAAACTGAATGATGAGTCGGTTTTATTTGATGTGATTTATTTAGATAACTTCTTGCAAGGTCATATCTTTCAGTAAGCGTATAAATTTTTCCTATGGTATTGTATGCTCTTATCAAAACAACTTTATCATCAGGAAATTTTTTTATAAGCATATGAGATTGTTCATTTAGAAAATCAAAATTTTTTCTGACATCTTCTCTTGTTTTCGACAACTCATTTATTTTGTCAAAAATTTCTTGAGCTTCAGGCGGAACTTCTTCCTCAGCATATACGATTGAAAAATTCAAAATTAAAACTGCAATCAAAGCAAAAATTTTTTCAAAAATTTTCATTTCATTCACCTATAAGGTTTGGTCCAGTTTGTCCATAAACTCTGTCATCATCATTTTCATTTCCATTTCCGATAGTGACTGTAACTTTAGAATCATCTTTATATTCTGACGGAATATCAATTTCATCGTTAGAATCATAAATTCCTTGATAAGACCAATATTTTATACCTTCAGGCAACATTTGCTGAATTTGAATTAACTGCTGAACAACTTCATTTTCAATATCATAACTCTGCTGAATTTCATCATAATTTCCATTTTTGCGAAGTTGAAAACTTTTTTCTAATTTATTTTTTGTATCATACATTAAATTTCTTAAATTATCAGGAATATTTGCATTTACAGAATATTTTGCGTTACTCAAATCACTTTGAAATTTATTCATAACAAAATTTAAATCTCTCATTGATTCTGCATCGCCGTTGCTAATACTGTATTGCAAAACATCATCGCTGTATCCGATTTTATAAAACATCCAGTAACACCATTTATAAATTTCATTGTAATTATTTGCCAAAAAATTTTTTTCGCGTTCGATTTTTTCAGCCGCAATTTTTTCAGCTTTAATTTTTTCTTGACGTTCTGATTCATCTTTTTCAGCTTGAATTTGTTCAGGAGTTTTTTCCATTTTCTGTGTTTCATCTTTTTTTACTTCAGTTTTTTTTTCATCGCTGCCGCAACCTGTTAAAGAAAAAATCATTGAAAACAAAACTAATACTGCAAAAATTTTTTTCATAATAATCACCAATAAAAATTTTTAAACTTCGTCAACAATTTCGGTCGAAGTTTTTTTAATGGAAAGTTCGTCAAAATTTCCTTCGTCAGAGCCACTCAAAAGCCACATCAAACCTGCCACGCCATTATGAAGTGCGGAAGAATTTTCAGTGTTAATCGCTTCTTCAATCGTGATGTCGCTTTTAATTCCGGAAAAAGTTACAGATTTTTTTCCGGCAACAGTATTTCCGTCGCGATTCAAAAAAACATCGAATTTTAAATTGCAAGTCGGATCTGTTACAAAATCTTTCATTAAAATCACTCCTTAAAAATTTTTTCAAAAACTTTTTCGATTTAAAAAAATTTTTTCCTGCAAAAAAAAAATCTCCGACAAAAAAATTTTTGTGGAGAAAATTTTTTTAATCCATATCGCTGACATCAACGCCGCGTTCTTTTAAAATTTCTTTAACGCTGCGCGATGCAATTCTTTTTGGTCTGTGATGAATTAACAAGTCAATTCCCTGCAAAACAGCTTCAGT
>CAJOGS010000304.1:0-1292 GCA_905234045.1 uncultured Selenomonadaceae bacterium
ATCATTTTGGCAAAGGCGTCAGAAATTGCAGTTTCGCCGGCTTTTTCCAGTCGTTCACGTTCAGAATCAAAAGAGCGCGTCTGTTGCAACATTGCGGCGAAATTTTGCGCCAATTCTTTTTGCTTTTCGTCGCCGTCAATTTTTTTTGTAGTGTCCATCATCTGCATAAACTGACTTGCCAATTTGCGCTGATTATTTTCTTTATCTTCAGTTTTCGTAACCTGTACCATATTTTTAAAACGCCGCGCCATTTCAAGTTGTTTTTCTTCCTGTTCGCTCATAGAAAATCCACCTCCTTACCAAAAATTCTGTCAATTTACATTAGTTTAATAGACTTGTTTAACTCTGTCAATTTTTTTGGAGGCTTATAAATGTTGAAATTCATTGTTACAACGGCACGAAAACCGAAATTTGAGACTGAAAATTTGGCGGCGAATTTTGCCGAAAAATTAAATTTAAAATTTGTACCTCGCGCAGATTTTTCTTTGGAAAATTTGAAACAAATTCACGGCGCAGAAAATATTTTGCTGATTAAAAATAATTTTCCCGTCATCGTGACAAATGAAGGCGAATTATTTTTTCACCCGAATACCGCACATTTGCGAATAAAAAATTTGCGTCAAGGCGAAGGCGACAGATTAATTGATGCGGCGAAAATTAAAAGCGGCGATAAAATTTTAGATTGTACTTTGGGGCTCGGCAGTGATTCAATCGTCGAAAGTTTCATTGTAGGAATCGGCGGCAAAGTTACCGCGCTTGAAATTAATCCCGTGCTTGCTGAAGTTGTTCGTTATGGTATGAAAAATTTTTCTGACGATACGCCGCCTGTTATTGACGCAATGCGTCGCGTTGAAGTTGTTACCGCAAATTATTTCGACTACCTGAAAAATGCGGCTGACAATTCTTTCGACGTGGTTTATTTTGATCCGATGTTTCGGCACGCAATTAATAAAAGTTCGGCAATAAATCCTATTCGCCCGCTTGCAGATAATCGCCCGCTTGAAATTGATTCTGTCAAGGAGGCTTGCAGAGTTGCGCGGCGTTGCGTCGTTATGAAAGAAAATTCGCTCAGTACAGAATTTGCGCGGCTCGGTTTTAAAATTGCCGACGGCGGAAAATACAGCTCAATTTCTTTCGGCGTTATTGACAGCAAAAATTTTCAAGGATATAATTCAAATGTAAATTTTTGAAAACTAGGGGCTGTTGGTAAAATCAAAAATGCTACAAATTAAAAAATTTGAGAGTTGGAATTACCCAACCTTCAGCAAATGTCTTTCTGTTGGACTACCCGC
>CAJOGS010000304.1:1361-3529 GCA_905234045.1 uncultured Selenomonadaceae bacterium
CGCCAAACGCGAAAAACCTGACGGGCAGGAGCCTTTTCTTTTGTTACTTTTCTTTGGGCTAGCAAAGAAAAGTAAGTTTAATATAAAAAAATCTTTCAAGAGTAAGAGTTTACCAACAGACCCTAAAAAACGTCTCGTAATTGAGACGTTTTCAGCCTGTCGTGGCAAACGGTTACAACCGTTAAAATAAGAATAGTTTAAAGCAATTTCACTTTAAGCCGTCTAGGATTTGCCGATCTTAGGCGGCTGTTTTGCAAGTGAGTACCAAGATAACGCCGGTGATAATAATCAGCTTTTATTTTGTAAAGCAATTCCAAATCAGGCTTGCAACCAGAGAAATTAAAACTGTCAGCACGTAGAAAATTATTGTATTTGTCGCCGTCATTACCTGCCCAAAATGTTTCATTGCAAAATCAAGATACGTTATCGCCAGCGGGTGGAATAAATACACGAAGTAGGAATTTTTTCCGAGTATGCTGAGACCTGCGCGAAAAATTTTGTTAAACTCCACGCACTCAAAAAGCATAAACAAAAATATTGACGCGGCGATTGTATAAATAAATCCCGTCGGTGAAAGTTGATGCGCCGTGTTCACTGCCGCCATTAAATCATATTTTTCAACGTACACCAAAAAATAAAAATATCCCAAATGAACCGTCAACGCGGCGAAAAATCCTGCGCTGACGATTTTTTTATTTGCCTTCAACCAATCAAAAAATTTCTGCGAATGTATCGCCAAAATTCCGCCTAATAAAAATATAAAAATATAGTGCAGTACCAAATAATTCAGCCGCCATTGCAAAAATAATTTCAAAATTGAATCGCTCGGCAACGATTGAGTAAATTGAAATAAATCGACGCTGTAACTTGAAAAACAGTTAAACGCAATTTGCAAGAAAAATATTGCGGCGAATTTTAGCGGCGTCAAATTTTTTATAATTTTTATCCAAAGCGGCATCAGCAAATAGAACCAAATTAAAATTACCAAAAAATATAATTGGTACTTCGCCAAGCCGAAAAATAAACTTTTCGCCAAACTTTCCGGCGCAGGTATTCCCGTACTGTAGAAAAAACCGTCATGAATTATGTACAGCGCAGACCAAATTAAATATGGCAACAGTACCGCTTTAAATCTGCGACGCAAAAATTTTCCGTAGTCAAACGGCTCGGACAAGTCGATTTTATAAAAAAGTCCAAACGCCGAAATAAAAAAGAAAATCGGTACGCTAAAACGCGACGCAATTTCTAAAACGGCGATTAGATTTACATTCGGCGTCGGATTCGTCAAATATTGCGCGCCAATGTGAATTGCAACGACGCCCAACATTGACACGCCGCGAATATATTCGATTGAATTTAAATAAGGCTTTTTCATTTTTATTCCTAAATTTTAATATTAATTTTTAATGGAAAAATCCTTGACAGTTAGTAGTGTGGTAGTTTTGGTAAACTGTTTTTGATTAATATTTTTTCTATTTAAATGTACTTTTCTTTGCTCGTCAAAGTAGTTGGATAGTGCGGTAGTGTGGTAGTAATTTGCTATTGCACTATCTCACTATCCAACTATACCACTACCTGCTGATTTCAAATTCGACTTGAACGCTTGCCGAACAATTCAACATTCCTGATTCAATCGGCGTGGCAACTGATTCGCCAACCGCCATATCAGCCATAAACATTTTATTTGCACGCGGCGCGGAAATGTAACCTGAATTAACCGAAACATTGAGCACGCCAATAATATTTTTGCCGATTTCAGCGGCTACAACTTCAGCTTTTGCGCGGGCGTTGCGAACTGCAAGGCGTATCGCTTCATTTTGCAATTTATTTTTGTCTTTAATTCCAAACTCCAGCGAATCAATTTTATTTGCGCCGTGCGAAAGTGCCGCGTCGATAACCTTGCCGACTAAATTTAAATCGTCAACAATTACGATAACGCTGTTTGTTGCCTCGTAACCGTCAGCAACTTGGCGGTTATTTTCCTGCCGGTAATTTGGATAAAATGAATAATTACCGGTACGAATATTTTTTTTGTCGATACCGAGCGCGACGGCGGATTTTATAATTTCGCTTGCAATTCGTGCATTTTCAGTTTGAACTTTCGCCGCGTTTTTGTCACGAGTTACAACGCCGACAGAAATTGTGGCTCTGTCAGGCGCAACTTCAAC
>CAJOGS010000305.1:0-1036 GCA_905234045.1 uncultured Selenomonadaceae bacterium
GGATAATGAATAATCATATCCGCCAAGCCTGAACCTTCGCCGGTATGATTTTGTGCCTCTTCAAATTCATTTCCGATAAATGAACTTAAATCTTCCGCACTGTCAAATTTTTTACTTTCTCCCTTGTAATCCAAAATTAAATCAGATTTTTTACTGGGAATATATTTTATAACATTCGGAATGGAAAGTGTGGCACTAGTCGGTGCATAATCACGTTTCATCAAGCAGTTAGCAAGAAGACTTTTTCCCGCCTTACGATTTCCCAAAATAGCAATTTTTAAAGGAGGTCGACGAGATTTTTTCTTGATGTCAATGTTGAGATTCAGAAAAACCATTTGTTGAAAAAGTTTTGCAACTGCCTTGTCGGCTTTCTCCGGCTCAACGCCATCATCATATATCACGATATGATAATCTCTACGTTTGAGCATTAAATTTTCGTCGTATTCGAGCTTGTCGAGAAGTTCGGCTAAGCTATGAACTTTAAAACCTTCATCGCTGTTGCCAATGCTAATTTCTGTTTCAAGTTCAAAATTCATATCATAGGCAAAATGAACGTGAGTTAAAGCCGCCTTATCTTTGAGAGTTTTTGAAAGGCTGTCGATAACATTGCAAAGTTTCATATTCAGCGATGCAGACAAAAGATAGAATTTTTCCGAATTGGCAAGAATTTTTTTCGTGGTCGTTGCCAATGCTTCATCTTTCAAATCTGCCGCATTAAGAATAACGCTGTTTTCCAAATAAAAAACCTCCTTAAATTTCCCACTTGTTCAAAACATTTCTAACCGCGCTGACAATAGCTTTGCGATTTTCGTTAATCGCCTTGTTTTCAATGATAGATTCAAATTTTGACGGCATAAGTTTAACAGCGTTCAACCTAACCCAATCTCGAAAGGCTTTGCCGCCTTTTTCGTCCTGCAAATGTTCGCGAATCAATTCGACATTTTTTGTGACAACTGAAATAAACGCCCTCTCCAGTCCGATGGCATTGAGGACGGATTTTGCAGTAATGTCACGCAAAATTTCAATATGGAGTTCC
>CAJOGS010000305.1:1049-3202 GCA_905234045.1 uncultured Selenomonadaceae bacterium
AATCATTTCAGATTTATTTCTCATGTGCTTAGATTTTTTTGCTCGACTATGCAAATTATCTAACTGCGAAGTTAAATTTTCGCCTTCGTCCGACTGTGCAGAATTATTTTGTTGATAATTTTTTATGACATCTTCAATAGATTCTCTGCGTTGTTCGGCAGAAAGTTTTTCCCAGTTCGATTTATAAAAAATTTCTTCAATTTTGTAATCCAGTTTGTCCCGACCTTTAATTGTTTTATTAGATTTTATTTCAGCAAGATTTATTCCGGCTTTCATTAAAAGTTTTGCCCACTTGCCAAAAGGTAAAAAGTCCACAGCAAAATTTACGCCCTTACAAATTTGCTCTTTGTTTTCTTCATAAAGTTTGCGAAGAAAATTTTCATTTTCTGAAGAATCAATTTCATTTTCAGTCGCCGTTTCAATTCCTTCATGAGCCAAAATTTTTGCAAAAAATTTAGCACTATCCTTGCCGATGTCATCAAAATGTAATTCAGCTTGAGCGGATTTTTCCGGCATACTGTAATAAACTGAAAGCGACACAAGTTCTGCCAAAGTTGCCTTCACTTTGTCGCAACGTTCCTCTTCCGCAAAAGGCGTGAGAATTAACGTTTGAATCAATGTCGTAACAAAACGCTCTACCAATGAATTAAAATTACACTCCGAGCCGCCCTCGATTAACATTTCATCAAAAAGTTTGTCTACAGAATTTTCAAGTTCAGATTTATAGGCGGAATTTTGCTCCATTCCCATAACTTCAAGGAAGGAATTTATCAAGGCTTGTCGCAAAATTTTTTGTCGCTCCGCCGTAAGTTTAGACGCACTGACAACAATGTTTTCAATAAAATCTTTACTGAGTTTGTCGCGGATATTTCCGTTTACCGTTGTAGTCGGATAAATTCCGTCGGGATCTATCGCCAGTCCGAGTTCAACTTTTTCAATCAATTTCAAATGTCCGTTTTCGTCGTTCACGAGCGGATAAATTTCATTGATTTCATCTTTGAGAGAATTTGTAAAAGGCGATTCAACCACAATCTGTCTGGTATGAATTTTTGTAACTTCGTTTGCCTTCTCAACAAACTGCGGAAGTCGGCTCTGAATAACTTGAATAATTTCAATGCTTGCGTCGTCATTATTGAGTTCTCCGCTACTGTAACGTTCAAGCATATTCTGCAAAATTTCTCTGGTATCTGACAAAGTTTTTTCTGCGCGTTGCTTCAAAACTTCAAAGCGGTCATTATCGTAATAACTCTGCATTTTTTCCTGCAAAATTTTTATTCCATCCGCCATATTCCAATTCGCAAGAGTTTTGCTGGCAACGTCGCCACTTAATAAATTTTCTTTTTCAAGATATGCACGTGCAGAACCGCCGACAATGTGATTTGACAAGGCAATTTGATATTTGTTGACGGCTTCATTTGTCAGTGCCGCAAGATTATTTTTTGCAGTTTGATAATCCACCGCACGATCAATTTTATTTCCGAACACAAAACATTTTGCACTAAGTTTTATTCCGTCTCGATCTTGTCCCTTGCGGAGCATATCAAGTTGCGTTCCTGTCAAATTAGGACGATCGCCGACATTTGTAACCAAAATTATTGCGTCGGATTCTCTCAACATTTCTTCAGTCTGTCTTTTGTGAAGTTCTGTAGGTGAATCAAAGCCCGGCACATCATAAAGAACAAGATGATCCATTTCGCCAAGTTCCGTTGATTGAATGATTACATTTTTGACAGCGTAAGGGTACGGCTCGCGAATAACACTGCCGTCTGAATTTTTTCCCGACATTCCCGTTATAAAAGATTTAAATTCTGTGAACTCGTCGCTGTCGCCCCAATCAGATTTTTCATATTTTTTTGAAGGCTTGCCAAGCAGTGAAATAATTTTTTGTTTGCCTTCCAACATCGCTTTTATATCTTCGGCAGTCGTTCCGTTATGCAACATAAAAAGCCCTCGTTGTTCGGGATCAGTTTCCACTGCTTGCCAATAACGTTTGAAAGTTTCCAAAGTCATTGCAAAAAAATCAATCGCCTCAGGATATTTCACTTCACCAAGCATGCGTTTGAAATTTCTGTTGAACTCTTCGCGACTGTAGAAAAAAATTTCTGCAACGTCCATATCACCGGAACGAATTTCTGTTGTTGTGTAAGTGCAAC
>CAJOGS010000306.1 GCA_905234045.1 uncultured Selenomonadaceae bacterium
AATCGCAACCGGGCGCGCAGGTATCTTTACCGCAGCCGCGTTCTTCGCCCAAATCAATATAAATTTCTGAATCAGGACCGCAAGGACCGCCCGTGCCGATTTCCCAGAAATTATCTTCCATTTTTACGATATGTTCGGGATTTAACCCGGGTTGTTGCAACCAAATTTTTTCTGCCTCGTCGTCTTTCGGATAAATTGAAATCCAAAGTTTATCTTTCGGCAATTCGCAAATTTCGGTTAAAAATTCCCACGCCCACGGAATGGCTTCAGATTTAAAATAATCGCCGAATGAAAAATTTCCCAGCATTTCAAAATAAGTATGATGGCGCGCAGTGCGTCCGACGTTTTCAATATCGCCGGTACGGACGCAACGTTGCGAAGTTGTAACGCGGCGGCGCGGCGGTGTAACTTTGCCCGTGAAAAATGCTTTAAACGGAGCCATTCCCGCGCCAATCATTAACAATGTAGGATCATCTTTCGGAATGAGTGACGCGCTCGGCAAATGTAAATGTCCGTGCTTTTCTTCAAAAAATTTTATGTACGCCGCGCGCAATTCATTTCCCGTCATATGTTTCAAAGTATCAAGCCTCCAAAAAAATTATACGCAATCAAAAGTTTTAACTGCGCCGAATTTGATAAATTGTCCCGCGTCTTCAGGGTTGCCGTTAATAATGGTATCTTCGACTTTCGGGAGATTTTCTTCAGAAATTTCAACGCGCCCTGCCAAACTTTCAGATTTGATTTTATTTAAAAGTCTCTTACGTGAAATTTTAGTGTCTTTGTATGTGACATTATTATAAAAAATGTTCATTGACGATTCAGTTTTATTTTCGTCGCAATTAAAAAAAACAAATACTTTACCTGCCATAATTTCACCTTCTCCAAAAAATAATACGCGGGCAGTATAGCATTTTTTTATCTTTATTGCAAATTGTCAGGGCGTATTGAAAAATTCACTCTTGATATTTAGGGCGTGTAGGTAAAATCTTTTTTTTAAGTAATTTATTTTTTGCATTGCGAAAAAGTAGTGTGATAGTGTGATAGTGCGGTAGTAAACAAAAAATGTAGACTAAGCACGAAGAACTAAGATGGCGCACAGGACGTGCAAAAAGCGTCTTTCATTCAACAGCCCCTAGCATTGCCGCTTAGCGGTTAGCAACTAAAAGCGTGTTGATAAAGTCTTTTTTACTGATTTTTTTAGATTTACTTTTCTTTGCTTGTCTCCTTGTCGCCTTGCAAGTACCAAAAGAAAAAGAGTACAAAAATTTGCACAGTTTGTTTACTGACCAATAAACACTGACCATCTAGCCATCTGACAATCTGACTGACTGACAATCTAACCACTACACCATTACCAAAGAATAATTTTTTATGAAATTTGGAATTTTACCGCTTGAAAAATTTAACAATTATGTTATTATGATTGACATAAATTGAAAAATTTGTTTTCCTTTTGAAAGGAGCGTTTGTTTGATGTTTGGTATTATTGTTGGTACACACGGCGAATTTGCAAACGGTATTATTGAATCTGCTCAAATGATTCTCGGTGAAGGTTTAGTTAATCCCGGCGTTCGCTCAGTTGTCCTCAAGCGCGGCGAAGGTCCCGAAAATGTAATTGAAAAATACAAAAAAGCTATTGAAGAATTAGGCAACCCCAAGCGCGTTTTGTTTTTAAACGATTTGCGCGGCGGTACACCTTACAACGCGGCAAGTACTTTGGCTGTCGGTGATGAAAATTACGGTATTGTTGCGGGCGTAAACTTCCCAATGCTTATTGCTATGGTTCAAGAGCAAATGACAGATGACGGCTCGGCAACCATTAAAGAACTTATGGAAAAAGCAGTTGAGGCCGGCAAAGAAGGCATTTCAATGGTAACTTTTGAAGATTTAAATGCTCCGCCTGCTGAAGACGAAGACGAACTCTAATAATTGAGAATTTTAAAATTTTCTTTTCTATAAAAAAACCGGTACTTCAAAAAATTTTGGGGTATCGATTTTTTTATTACTGATAAAATTTTATTTTTGTCATAAAAAATTTTTTCTCAAAATTGCTAGGGGCTGTTGAATAATTATTTTAACCAGATAAGAATACAAGCGAGGTGAACAAAAGCAAGAAAGCGACAAGAAAGTTTATCAAAACGAGTTGCA
>CAJOGS010000307.1 GCA_905234045.1 uncultured Selenomonadaceae bacterium
GATAATTTGTTGATTCGTTCAAACGGCGTTGTCGAAAACTTCGGCAAGGGCGTTGAAAATGCCGAGTTCTTTGAAATTAAACCTGAAGATTTTAAATCTGATACCGAAATTACCGAAGGCGTTGAACATGCTTGGTATGAATATCCCGAAAATAAAGATTTGCACCCGTGGGAAGGTATCACGAAGGCAAATTATACCGGGCCTAAAACAGGCACGTCTACAATTTGGGAAACTCTCAACGAAAACGGCAAATATTCATGGCTTAAAACGCCGAAATGGCGCGGCAAACTTTGTGAAGTCGGACCTTTGGCAACTTATATTATTATTTACACGAAGTCTAAAAAAGGTTTACTCAATGACGCAACGTGGGCAGAAAAAATGATGCTTGATCAGATTGACGCGCTGACAAAAGTTTTGGGCGTTGCTCCTGAAGTTTGGATGACAACAATGGTCGGGCGTACTGCTTGCCGTTGCCTTGCCGCGCAGGTTGCCGCAGAAGTCAACAGATTTTTCTTTGATAAACTGATTGAAAATCTGAAGAGCGGCGATACTGTCACGATGAACAATGATAAATGGTATCCCGAAACATGGCCCAAAGAATGTATGGGCGTCGGCTTGTATGAAGCTCCGCGCGGCGGCTTGAGTCATTGGGTTGTTATCAAGGACGGCAAAATTGATAACTATCAATGCTTAGTGCCTACAACTTGGAATGCTTGCCCGCGTGATGATAAAGCAGGGCATGGCGCGTATGAATTGGCTATGATGGACACTCAAGTTAAAGATTCTAATAAACCGCTTGAAATTGCCCGCGTCGTTCGTTCGTTCGATCCGTGCATGGCTTGTGCAACTCATATGTACAACGCCAAAGGCGAAGAAATTAACGTAATTTCAACCGACCCCTACAGGAGGTGAGCCGCCGTGAAATCCGTTACTGAGGTTAAACGCAAGGAGTATTATATTTTTAGTCCGTTCCTGCGAATTTTCCATTGGATTATGGTTGTATCAATCGCCGTGCTTTTCGTGACGGGACTTTTGATAACTAAGCCAATTAACGTTACGACGACCGAGCCGACGTATACAATTATGTCAATGGATTTGGTGCGCGATATTCACTTCTTATTTGCGTTTATTTTGTGCGCGTCGTTGATTCTTAGAGTTTACGGCTTTATTATCAACAAAGGCGACAGACTTTTCCCGCGTGTTTGGGAAGGGCATTTTTACGAAGAAACAGTTGATGTATCTCTGCATTACATGCTTTTAAAAAGTCATCACGCGCCATTTTTGAGAAATCCTTTGGCGCGTATGTCATACGCGGGACTTTATGCAATGCTTGCAGCTGAAATTTTTACCGGCTTTGCAATGTACTGCATGGCGAATCCTACAGGCACGGGAGCCGCGCTTTTCGGTTGGGTTAATATAATCGTCGGCGGCGAAATGATGAGCCATTATATTCATCATTATGTTGCGTGGTTTATTATGCTCTTCGTAATCGGGCATGTTTATATGGCGGTTCGCGCAGACTTTATGGAAGGCGAAGGCGAAATTTCCAGTATGTTTAGCGGCAAAAAAGTTCTCCCGCATACACCAAAAGACGCTAACGAACTTGATTAATTTTGTATTTTGAAAATTTTACGGCTTCATCTTTGGAGGTGGAGCTTTTTTCTTTTGATAGGCGTGTTGAAAAATTAATTGAAAATGCTGATTCACGAATTATTTTTTGTTCGATGATAGCGAAAAACTAAGATGCCGCACAGGACGTGCGAGCAAATGCTCGTATTCCTCACATTTGCAGGGCGGTGCGCTTTTTTCGAGGACGAAAAAACAGCACCGCAAAACGTCTTTTCTTTTTGGAACTTTTTCAACTAAAGAGCGCGCCTCACCGCGCAGGGCGAGCAAATAAAAAGTACATTTAATTAGAAAAAATTATACAAGAAATAGTTTACCAACACGCCCTAGTTAAAAATTTATTTAAAATGTACTTTGTTTTTGCATTGCGAAAAAGTAGTGTGATAGTGCAATAGTTCGATAGTGCGGTAGTAAAAACTATACCACTATCACACTACACCACTACAAAGCGTCCGTGCGCGCACAAACTTTACTGTTCTCAGTCTACTGTTTAAC
>CAJOGS010000308.1 GCA_905234045.1 uncultured Selenomonadaceae bacterium
CCGCAAGGAAAACGGCAACCGTCGGCAGATTGGTTACCTTCCAGAGCCGCCGCAAGACTAATCATCTGCTCCGTCAACAAAACAATTTCTTCAACCGATTGACTTTTCATTGAACGCTCGGAAAGTAACGCCAACTGCTTTTCAAGCGTATTTTTAATTTCGTCACTCATTTCCTCACCTGCTGAAATTATGTTTTAGTGTCTTTAAAAGAGACTTTATCGGCAAAAAAAATTTCATCGACACTACTGCCGAGAATGTTTGAAATTTTATCCGCGTCATTTAAAGTCATCGTTATTTGACCACGTTCTTTTTTGCTGTAAGTAGCTTTGGTCAAACCCATTTGTTCTGCCATATTTTCGCAAGTAAATCCTTTTGCCTGCCGGATTTCTCTTAATTTCTCAAACAAATTACCACCTCCTAGTGTATCCATAAAAGATACTTTGTATTATAAACATTTTAAGTATCTTGTCAAGATATTAAACAAAAAAAGTTTCTAATTAAGTTACGAAGGTTGAGTTTCGCTTAAAGAAACTGTAAAATATACAAAAATGAGGAGGTGTTAGACATGAGTAGAATTAAAGATTTAAGGCTTGAGCGTGGATGGACACAGGAAGAATTAGGTAAACTGCTTAATGTTCAGAAAGCGGCAATTTCTAAATATGAGAAAGGCATTGTAACTCCGAGTAATGAAGTTTTGAAAAAAATGTCTGCGATATTTAATGTTTCGACAGATTATTTGCTCGACAATGAAGTTGTAACCAATGCTCCTGTTTATCACCTTGCCAGCGAAGAATCACGTTTGCTTGACGGCTACCGTGCGTTAGATTCTGTAAATAAAAATTTGATTATGACTTTAATCAGTCAACTTAATTTTAATCGCACGTCCGCAGAGATGACAGTTTGAGGAAGAATTTATGATTGACGTAGTTAAGCATAGGCAAAATAAGAATCCTCTGCCGGTGATTGATTTACTTTTACTGAATGAATTTGACGGCAAGCAAGAAAATTATGAAATACCTGCTTATCGGGTTGAAGAATTTGGCAAGGATTATTTGAAACGTGTTCAGCGTTTGCTCAATGACGGATATTTGAAATTTTCTTCGACTGAAGAATCATTAAATTCATTGACGATACCGAGATTGAAAGATATTCTGCGTGGAAATAATCAAAAACTTTCTGGAAATAAAAGCGAGCTTGTTAAAAGGATTCTTGAGAATATTCCGTCAAAAAATTATGAAGGATTTTTGCCCAAAATCTATAAACTTTCACCGATCGGCAGAAAAGAAATAGAAAATCGCTCTGCTTATATCGAAAACAAACAACAGCAATATGGTTTTTTAAATTCTGAAATTGAATCAGTGGAAAAAACTTTGCCCGCAACCGAAAAAAATTCTGCAGGTAAAATTTTTGAAAAACTTTTTGCGAGAAATATGCTCAAACATCAATCAGAAAAAAATTTTGGACTTTTGAGAAATAATTATTTTCTCGTACATAAATTTTTGATAAAGCGCGGAAGAATCGAAGAATCATTGCGAGCGTTGCTTACAGTTATTTATTTCGACTTGTCCGGAATGAGCAATGATAATTTTGTTGAAGAATATTATTCCCGTGAAAGGCTTTTAGACACGAGTATTTGGGGAGAAATTGATAAAGAAAAAACTGCATTAAATCTTTCGGATGACACTTTAATGAAATTATTTGAAGAATCTGTTCGACAAACTGTCAAATTGCCGTTTTCTTATTTTGAAATCGAGACAATGAAGTCAATGATTCTTGACAGATTGCACGGGCAAATGAACTTATTTGAAAGATATGAAAAATATCGCAATGTTCCGTCAGAGGATAATCCTCACTATGAGTATTTTGATTTTAGCCGCGAGCAAGAATTTCACGAATTGCCTGAAGAAATTTCACCTAAAAAAGCGGCGGCAACTTCGGGCTGTTTATTGCCTTGCTTATTTTTCTTCTTAATTCTGATAACGATTTTTGCAGTGACAATTTGAAAAGAAAAATAAAAAAAGGTGTTGACGATGAACAGATTTAAAGAATTACGGATGAGCAGAGGGTTAACTCAAGAAGAATTTCGTAAACAGTTTAATCACAAGTTCAACAAGACTT
>CAJOGS010000309.1:0-2117 GCA_905234045.1 uncultured Selenomonadaceae bacterium
ATGTTTCGGCTCCAATTTCAAATAATTTGTAACGTCACCGAATTGCAAATCTAAATCGACTAAGCAAACTGCATAACCTTCCTTCGCCAGACTTGCCGCCAAATTTATTGCTGTTATGGTTTTGCCGTTGCCGGAACTTGTGCTGAAAATGCTGATTATAATACTTCTGCGCCCTTCTGGCATATAAAATTCGCCTCCTTTTTAATAATTGTTACCGAATACTTCAACATTTTCATCGTTGGTATTGGTTTCAGATTTTGCATTTGTATTTTCAGGCGGATAATCTGAAATTACAACGTCATCAGCTTTTTTATTTTTCTTGGATTTTTTATTCTTTTTATTTTTTTTCTCATCAGGATCGAAAGGTGGGGGCAAGGCGTTCAAGTCAACATCAGTAGTATTGTTGTTCATTTCGCGTTGTCCTGCGTGATACAAATCTTTCATTTCGTCTGACATTCTTGCATGGGTAGTATCTTCAGGATTGACAAAGTACGGCGTTACAACGATAATCAATTCTTTCTTGTTGCGACTCTTTGAAGTGTACTTGAAAAATTCGCCGAGTATCGGAATATCGCCTAAAAGCGGGATTTTTTTAATGTTTTTACTTTCACTTGAATCCATTAAACCGCCGACCACTATTGTAGAGCCGGGATAAACATTGACGACTGTATTTGCAGAACGTGTGGCGATTATCGGTTGATTGTCAGCAGTGTACCCGCCTATACTACTTACTTCGGTATGAACGGCTGTAGTTATACGACCCTGTGAATCGACTATCGGTTTAAAATTCAAAATTATACCGTAATTTTTAAACTGAACATTTGAGGCACCGTTGTTATTTACACTTTGATACGGAATTTCACCGCCAATGTGGATTGTGGCTTCTTCGCTACTCATAGTGGTTATACTTGGTCTGGATAAAACTTTGGCATCGCCTTTGGTTACAAGCGCACTTATTTGAGCGTTGATAGGCGAAAAATGTTCTTCAATCCATCTTGCAGGATTTTCTCTAAAGGGAATATTTCTTGCATCGTAGGAATAACCTGAAGTATTAAAGCTGGAAGTACCGTCACTATTAATGGTACGATAAACTTCAGTGACGTCATAAGATTTTTCACGTGTATAATCTTCACCAAAAGTGAAAATACCGGTGTTGTTACCGCTTGTGTAATACTCAATTCCTAATTGTTTTGCTTTATCGGAATTTATTTCGATAACTTGTGCTTCAAGGCGAATTTGAATAGGATTTTCCATTTCCAAAAGGTCGATAATCGGTTCGCTTAATGAAACCTGTCCCGATCCGCGACCTTCCTCTGTCGCATTAGCACCGACTGAAATATTATTTGTACCGCCAGCATCGACATAAAGGGATGCAGTTTTAGTTGCGTAAATACGTTCATATTGATTTTTTACCTTGCCGGTAAGTAAAATTCTGTCTCCGACTTTTTTAACGCTGACCTTTCCAGATCCAATTCCGTCAGCAATAGCTTGCTCAATAATTTCAGCTTGTCCCAGTTCTTCATCTACAACATTAACAAGATATTCATAGCGTTCGCCGTCTGCAGTCCAAACAAAAAGCGTAGTTGAACCTTTTTTATCTTGCGCGGTAATTACAAATTCATTTGGTGAATTTGCAGGTTGAGCGACTCTGATAATATCTTTTGTACCGACAAATACTCTGTCAATTTTTTTGTTTATCGTGAAATATTTTGAGGCAAAAAACTCTAAATTTATGCGTTCACGATATGCAGAAGTTTCTGCATAAGCAGTGGCAGTATTCACGGCGAAAAGCGCGACCGCCACGAGTAAAAACAGTTTTACATACTTCATAACAATCTCTCACTTTTCGTTTTATTTAGCTTGAGCAGCAGGAGCAGTTTTACTTGCATCGCCTGATGTTTTGTTGCCGTTGTTAGTTTCTTCTGTAGTAACGATACTCTTACTGTCTTCGTTACCGTACATAATTTCGATTTTGTTCTCATTTGATACACTGCTGCCGTGTGCATCATCATTGTTGCGAAGCTCAGGAATTAATTGCTCTTGGAGAGACAATAATCTCTTTTTGTTTTCAGCTTCTGCTTTTTCAGCTTTTTCTTGTTGTGCGCGAATACGATCAT
>CAJOGS010000309.1:2124-4924 GCA_905234045.1 uncultured Selenomonadaceae bacterium
ATTCAAGGGAATATTCAGCACCGGTGTAGTAATCGCCTTGCGGAACGAGTGGGCGGAGCATTAAATAAATTTCGCCAATTTTTGACGCTGAAATTAATTGCAAAACTTCATCGGGGCGAAGTGCCAAAGTTGCAAGCGCGGGATTTTCAATAGCCTTTGTTGCAGGATTAACGCTGGATTCTTCGTTGGATTCGCCTTCACCTGAAGTACTTTCAGGAGCGGAGGTATTACCGGTCATATTTTTGTTAATACTCAAAAGTAAAACATTTTGAAGTATCAAGCGGCTTGTAACGCTTCCGTTGTCAGTTTCGATAACAAGCACGTCAACATAATCGCCGGGCTTTGCAAAACCTGCAACGCCTGTAACGTCGCTGACATCAATTGAAACTGCGCGACAATCAGGCGGGATACTGCCGACAAATCCGGCTTGTTCCATTGTTCTGTAAACTTGATTATAAGAAACGATTTCGTCTTTCATAATTCTTACTTTCGCCGGTTTATTGGTAATATCGGCGGCATCTGTTACAGCGTCAGACGGAACATTATTTTCAGGGATTTCTTTGGTAGTCAACATTGAACTTAAAATCATAGATTGCGGTTCAATGTTACGTGCCGCAACAACCACACTTACCATTCTTACTTGAGGTTGCTCTACAGGTTCAGAGTTTTCTCCTCTTCCGGAAAATGATGCACTGTCAATACCCAAGAACTTTAATACCATGTACATTATTCCAAAAATAATTAGTGCTGAAACCGCAGCCAACAAAAATAATTGGCGCGGGCGTAAATTACTCAGCCAATCAAAAATTCTTCCAAACAAAAGCCATACCTTCCTTCCACATATAAATTAACTTTGAAGGTCTGACATGCCTTGTAATCTAGTTGACACATTCTAAAACTTTTTGCTATCATTGTCAACCAAACTTAGGCGAAGGGAAGGCGTTTTTATGATAAAAAATTGCACTTTGAAAAATGTTGACGATGAAAAAATTTTTCAAATTGAAATTGCTGATACATTTATGAAAAGATTTTTGGGACTTATGGGCAGAAAAAAAATCCCTGCAGGTCAGGGACTTTTAATTGCGCCGTGCAATAGTATTCATATGTTTTTTATGCGTTTTTCTATTGACGCGGTTTATATTGACAAAAATTTCGTTGTAAAAAAAATTGTTCGGAATTTACCTGCATGGATCGGACTTTCAATTTGCTTCGGCGCACATGCAGTTATTGAATTTGCGGCAGGAGAGGCTGACAGATTAAATTTTCAAATTGGCAGTAGAGTAGTGGTGTAGTTGGATAGTGCGATAGTGGGATAGTGGGATAGTGCGATAGCAATTTACTATACCACTATACCACTACAACACTACTCAGCCGGGCGGCCATTGCATACTGCGTCCGCCGAGTAAATGAATATGCAAATGATTTACAGTTTGCCCGCCGTCTTCGCCGGTATTAATGACAAGTCTGAAACCGGTTTTATCAACGCCGACTTCAGCGGCAATTTTCGGCACAACCTCAGTAAAAATGTGTGCGGCAAGTTCTTTATCGTCAAGTTCGGTAATATTGGCGACGTGCTTTTTTGGTACGATTAAAATATGTTGCGGTGCTTGAGGATTTAAATCACGAAACGCGGCAACAGTTTCATCTTCATAAACCAAATTTGAATTAATTTCTTTGTTTGCGATTTTACAAAAGATACAATCTGACAAGTTATTCGCTCCTTTCAGTTTTATAAATCTTTGAACCAAAAATATATACTGACGGTTACAAATTTTTTCAATCTGCCAACGGTGTTTGTTACCGACAAATTAATTTAATTGCGATAAATAATTTTTGCGGGACAATTTTCAAAAGTATCTTCGGCGATTTTAGTTTTACGTGAAATTTTAATATTTCTAAGCGACTTGCAACCGCTAAAAGCCTTTTCGCCAATTTCTGTTGAATTTCAATCGTTTCAAGCGAACTGCAGGCAAAGAAAGCAAAATTTCCAATCATCGTAACAGAATCAGGAATATTTATTGACTTCAGCAACATACAGCCGCTAAATGTCCAGTCAGAAATTTTTGTAACAGAATCAGGAATATTGATTGATTTTATAGATTCGCAATCGCCAAAAGCAAATTCGCCAATTTCCAATTCTCCAATTTCAGTTACAGAATTTGGAATATTCACTTCTTCGAGAGATTCGCAAAAACTAAAAGCATTATCGCAAATTTCAGCCACAGATTCGGGAATATTAATTGATTTGAGATGATAACAACCGCTGAAAGCAAAATCGCCAATTTTTATTACAGAATCGGGAATTTCAATTTCTTCAGGAGTTTTACATTCTCTAAAAGCCTCTTTTTCAATATTTTTGACGGGAAAGCCTTCAATCTTCGCCGGAATTATTACCAAAGAATCAGAGCCGAGATATTTTTCTATAACAACGTAATCGGCAATGATACTGTATCTGAAGTGATTTTTCGGCGTAAATTTTTTTGTATCGAAATTAATATTTTTTTTGTCGGCAGTCAAAACATTTGAATTAAATTTTGGATTGATTAAAAATTTTCCAATTTGAATTTCAGCCGAAATATTTATTTTAATATTGTCGCAACCGTCAAAGGCATCATCAGAAATATATTTTACAGATTTTGGAATGTCTACCGATTGAATCGAAGTACAATTTTTAAAAGTACCGCTGATAATCGACGTGATATTTGCATAAATTTCAACAGATTTTAAAATTCCCGCCACATTGCAAAAAATACTGCTGTCAATGTAAATTACCGGCTTGCCGTTAATTTTTTCAGGTATT
>CAJOGS010000310.1 GCA_905234045.1 uncultured Selenomonadaceae bacterium
GAAAGAACATTTGCGTGGCTTAACAATTCTCGCCGTCTCTCTAAAGATTTTGAAATTAAAACTGTCATTTCAGAAGCCTTTATTATAATTTCTCATTTTCATACCTTAATAAAACGCTTGTGAAAACACCTTCTTAATCTCGACAACTGTCGGGATTTTTTTGGTTGAAAAAATTCTTTCACGAAAGTAAATTTTTTGATAAAATAACTTTAAAAATTAAGGAGGCTAATAATTTTGGATAAAAATTCATTTAACATTCCAATTTCCAGACGTGATTTATTGAAATTGGCAGGATTGACGACGGCGGGCGCGTTAATCGGCGGCACTGTCAACGCGCCGAAAGTTGAGGCGGCTGAAAGTAAAATTAGTTTTGACGATAAAAACATTCCAAATTTATTGAGTGCTGATGTTTGCGTATGCGGCGGCGGCTGTGCAGGAACGGCGGCGGCAATTAACGCGGCGAAAAATGGCGCAAAAGTTGTCTTGATTGAAAAAGGAATTACTTTGGGCGGTCTTCAAACTTTAGGCTGTGTTTTTCCAATGATGATGACAAAAACTACCGGCAGTGATACGCCGTATATTTTGGAAGTCAATGAAAACTTCAGAAAACACGGCTCTAATCCTTTGGTATATCGTGAAACTAAAAAATATTCAGTCGGCGGCGAAGGCGGCGGAACTTATATTCCGGAACTTCTTTCAGAAATTTATGATGAAATGTGCGAACAGTACGGCGTGGAAATTTTATATAATTGTTCGATAATCGGAGCGAAAACTTCAGGCGGCAAAATTTCTGAGGTTATAGTTCACACGTTGGAAGGAATTTTTTCAGTTTCCGCAAAAATTTTTATCGACGCCACCGGCGACGCGGTTTTATCCAGATATGCGGGCGTTCCCATTGCAAAAGGTTCTGAAAAAAACGGCAGAAATCAACCGATGAGTTTTCGCTTTGAAATGGGCGGAATAAATATTAATAAAGTTTTCAATTTTTTCACGAAAAAATATAACGATGACTGGAGTACAAATCCGCCGGCGTTTGAATTTGCGAAATGGAAAAAGACAGAGGAATTTTTCAAAAAAGGCGTGGCAAGCGGCGAAGTTACTGAAGATGATATTTTGTATATTCAAGCGTTCACAATTCCCGGCAAGCCAAATACAATGTCGATGAATTGTCCCGAAATGCCGCCGCTTGATTTTAGTTCGACTGATACAATTTCTTACAGCAAGGCTGTTATTTTTGGCAGAAAAATGATGCGCCGACTTGCAAAATTTTTTGTAAAGAATTTGCCGGGCTTTGAAAAAGCGTATATCAGCCGCGAGGCGACAATTTTGGGCGTGCGTGAATCGTGGCGAATCAAAGGTAAATATTATATGACTGCCGACGATTATTTTGGCACGAAAAAATTTCCCGACGCCGTTTGCAGATCAGCTTATCCGATTGATATTCATGATATTGAATTGGATTTGTACCCGAAATTTAAAAAAGGCAATTTTTATGAAGTTCCATACCGCGCACTTGTGACGAACGAAATTGAAAATTTAATAGTGGCGGGGCGTTGCATAAGCGCGGATTTTCATGCTCAAGCGTCAGTCAGGATTCAGCCGACTTGCATGAGCATTGGCGAAGCGGCAGGAATTGCGGCGGCGTATGGCTTGAAAAATAATATTGCAGTGAATGAAATTGACTGGACGAAAATTCAAAATCGCAGTTATGTCAGTGCAGGTTAAATTTTAGGAGGTATTTTTAATGGATTTTTTGAAATTGGCGCAGGAAAGATATTCCTGCAGAAAATTGACTGACAAGGAAATTGAACCTGAAAAAATCGAACGCATTTTAAAGGCGGCGATTGCGGCACCTACCGCAAAAAATAATCAGCCGTACAAAATTTGGAAAATTAATTCAGCCGAATCAATGGCGAAAGTAAAAAAAGCCACAAATTTTACATTTGGCGCGGGAATGGCATTTGTAGTCGGCGTGAAAAAATCTGAAGCGTTTGTTCGCCCGTTCGATAATTTAAACTACGCAGAAATTGACGGCGCAATAGTTGCAACGCATTTAATGTTGGCGGTAAAAGCTGAAGGACTTGATACAACGTGGGTCGGAATGTTCGACGCCTT
>CAJOGS010000311.1 GCA_905234045.1 uncultured Selenomonadaceae bacterium
GTCGGCGAAATTATTATGTGCGTTCCCGCCAAAAACGGCAAAATTAATCCGTACGTTTTAATTGCGGCAAAAATTGCGGGCGCGGACAAAATTTATAAAATTGGCGGCGCACAGGCAATAGCGGCTATGGCGTTTGGTACTGAAACAATTCCCCGCGTCAACAAAATCACAGGTCCCGGAAATATTTTTGTCACTTTGGCGAAGAAAGAAGTTTTTGGACATTGTGATATTGATATGCTTGCAGGTCCCAGCGAAATTTTGATTATTGCCGATGAAACGGCTAATCCTGTTTACGCCGCCGCCGATATGTTGAGTCAAGCTGAACATGATCCGATGGCTTGCAGTATTGTAATTACTACCGATAAAAATCTTGCCGAAAAAATTTCTGCCGAAGTTGAAACGCAACTTGCAAAACTTCCGCGCCGTGAAATTGCCGAAGCGTCGATTAATTCCAATGGTTTAATTATCGTCGCGCAGGATTTAAACGCGGCGATTGACTTTGCAAATATTTCTGCGCCTGAACATTTGGAACTGCTGACAAATTCGCCGTTCAATCTTTTGCCGAAAATTAAAAACGCGGGCGCGGTATTTTTGGGCGCGTATTCGCCTGAACCATTGGGCGATTATTTTGCAGGTCCCAATCACGTTTTGCCGACAGGCGGCACTGCAAAATTTTTCTCCGTGTTGAATGTCGAAACTTTCTTGAAACGTACCAGCTTAATTTCCTACACGCAAAACGATTTATCAAATGTGGCTGAAGATATTATCCGCCTTGCCGACGCGGAAGGCTTGACTGCACACGCCGCCGCCATTAAAACCAGAAATTAGCTGTTAGAGTTCGTTGATTCAAGATTAAATTGTTTAATATTTTTGAACTGATTTTTTTGTTAAGGTCTGTTATTAAAATCTTGAGTTTTTAATTTTTAGATTTTAAATTTACTTTTCTTTGTCTTGTCAAAAAATTAGTTTTGTAGCTAGGGCATGTTGAAAAATTCAAAAAAAATCCGCAAAGTGCGAACGGAAAATATTTACTATGGCGTGTTGAAAAAGTCTGTTATCAAATTTTTTGGTTAAATTTTTTATATTTTTAACGTACTTTTTCTTTGTCTTGTCAAAGAAAAAGTACCAAAAAGAAAGACGCTTTTTGCGCGTCCTGTGCGGCATCTTAGTTCTTCGTGCTTAGTCAGCAAAATTTTTCACTAACAGCTACCCGCTAACTGCTAACCGCTAACTGTTTTTTCTATCTAAAATTTGTTTAAAGTTTTCATTGAAATATAAAAAATTGTATTGTATAATCGCCACAAAGAATTTTTAGTTTACTTTGGGGAGGTTTTTGAATTGATTTACACCGTTACTTTTAATCCCGCGCTTGATTACAATGTTCGCCTTGATACGTTGACGCCAGGCAAAATTAATCGCGTAACTTTTGAGCAGGTACTCGGCGGCGGCAAAGGCATTAATGTTTCAATCGTGCTCGGAAATTTGGGACACAAATCAACCGCTATGGGATTTTTGGCAGGTTTCACCGGCAAAGAAATTATCCGCCAACTTCGCACTTTCAACTCGGACGAAGATTTTGTACAACTTGACGAAGGTTTTTCAAGAATCAACGTTAAAGTTAAAGCCGATATTGAAACCGAAATTAACGGGCAAGGACCTAAAATCAGCGAAGAAAAACGCGACGAACTTTTTGCAAAACTTTCCAAACTCGGCGAAGGTGACACGCTTGTTTTGTCCGGCTCCATTCCAAACACGCTCCCTGATGATATGTACGAACGCACGCTTGAACCGTTGCAAGGAAAAGGTATTCGCTTTGTTGTTGACGCGGAAAAAGGTTTACTGTTGAAAGTTTTAAAATTCCGTCCGTGGCTGATTAAACCGAACAATCACGAACTCGGCGATATGTTCGGCGTAACTTTGAAAACCAACGAAGAAATTATTGAATACGCCAAAAAATTGCAGGAAAAAGGCGCGCGCAATGTTTTAATTTCAATGGCGGGCGACGGCGCAATTTTACTGACAGAAGACGGCAAAGATTATTTTTCACCTGCGCCGAAAGGTACGCTTGTCAATTCGATTGGCGCGGGCGATTCAATGGTTGCCGGCTTTAT
>CAJOGS010000312.1 GCA_905234045.1 uncultured Selenomonadaceae bacterium
TCAAAGAACTTTTGAAAAAACGCGGCGTAAGTTTTGCTAATGACGACGACTAAAAATTTTTGAAAAATTTTTTCCTTCGGAAGATTTTTTTTGCAGGAATTTTTTTTTGAAAATTCGTCTAACAGAACACCACAAATTAAAATTTTTATGTTATAATCAAAAAAATTTTTTTGATTGGAGGTCAAGTTATGAATCCTTTTGAAAATTTTAAATTCAGTAAAAATGTTAAACACGATTGGGTAAATGGTTTTGAGGCTGAAAATGTTGAAAAACCTGATTATGAAAAAATTTTAATGCCGACTGCTGAAGAAAAAGCCGCCGCTTTAAAAAAATATTCTTTGATTTATGCAAAAGCTCTTGATGATTTCAAAAATAAAACTAAATTGACTTCGTGGGATATGGATATTTTAACGGTCGCCGCCGCTTTGCAAACAATTCGCTGGTTTTTTATTTCAAATGACAAATTCAGATTTGATAAAGCGTCCGACTCCGATAAATTTTTTGAAAAAACCGGGAAAAATTTAGAAAATTTGCCTTTCGTGCCCGCAACAATTCCAAAACTTCTTTTGGATCATTCTGTTCCTTATGACGCTGTGAATTATTCCGAAAATTTCAGCGGAAATTCTGCAGGACTTTCCGGAAAAAATCACAGATTTAAAACGCTCGGACATGATCCGCTTGCAGGTTTAATTTTTGGCACGGCAAATATTGCGACAAATACTTTGACTGTCAACGATTTTACAGAAATTTTTCCTTCATATCACGTCGTAAATCAAAAAATTGACAGAAAAACTGATATTTTTCACATTTTGAAGTGGACAGGCGAATTGATGATGAATAAACCTGAAATTGTCGGCGCGGCATTTGCAAAACAAATTGTTCACTGCGGCACTGATGCGTTTACAAAACAAGGTCTGCCCGTGCCTGTGATAAATGTTATTTCTCCCGAAACTTCAAAATTTTTAATCGGAAATCAAATTGATTCTTACAGCGTGACTCGCGGCGCAATGTTGGCGATTTTTATAAATAAAATTGTCGAAATGTGTCACAGAATGTATTTTGACAAAAATTCTGACGATAAAAGACTTTATGAAGTTCGCACGAGAAAAATTTTGACATATTCAAACACAATGTCGTCGATTTTAAATGTCGGCTATGTCGCTGTCACGAGAGATTTTAAAAAATTTGATCTCGGCGGAATTTTGGTGATTTTGTGGAGGATTTTGAACGACAAAAAAGAAATTGAAAAAATTCGTTTAGAATTTATTCAAAAAACTTTGGACAATGAGTTGAAGAAAGAGGAAGACGAAGTTAATGAAAAATTAGCTCGCTGGGGTTATAAAATTTAAGGAGGAATTTTTATGGGATTTTTGACGAATATTTTTACAGCTATTGAATTTTCTAATATGAAAGCCAATGAAACTAGTGAGGAAGTTGCCAACGCTATAAAAACTTTACAAAAAGCTAAATTAAATCCTAAAGATGTAACTAGAGATGAATTTATAAATGCATTATCAATTTTAGGAAAATCTGGAAAAGGAGGATTTTTAAATTTGGCATTGCTTTCTGGAAATAATGGTTTAGAAATGTTTAATAATCTTTTTTCCTGTTTGGATTTTGCATCACTCGGTGTTTCAGCATATGAAAATCGAAAAGATGTTAAAATTTTCAAGCAAGGTTTTAGTTCTGGGTATGACAAAGGCAAGATTGATACTGCAAAAAAATTTGCGGAAGAATTGGAACGCAACGACAATTTTAGAATTGCGGCGTTTGCGTTAGGAAATCATATTGCAAAACTTTCAGGAAATCAGAGTGAAAAATTGGATATGATTGTTTACACACTTGGTCATCCGGGTTCAAATATTTTGTCAGGTTACGTCCGTTCCGAAAATAAAAAAATTATCGATAATCCTCCTGCATTTTATGAAATCAAAAACAAATATCTTTCAAAATTAAATTCTGAACAGTTAAGGTTAATTGATAAATTTTTGAAAGATGTTGTCGAGGCAGGCGATTATAATTCAGCGTGCAGTAATTTTTACAACAATGACTGGAAAAATTATTTGAATTGGCGTAGTTAAAAAAATTTTTTGTTAGT
>CAJOGS010000313.1 GCA_905234045.1 uncultured Selenomonadaceae bacterium
ACACTTCATTACCCGAAGGGCGTGTCGGAAAAACTTCTTCAAACACTTCATTACCCGAAGGGCGTGTCGGAAAAACTTCTTCAAACACTTCCTCAAGCTCAATACTAAATTCTTTCATACCCAAAGGGCGCGTCGAGGATATTGCTCGCTCTCATAACTATAGGCTTGACCCTGTAGATGCTCCGAAGGAATTGCGTAAGTACCAACTGCGTATTGCCGATGTTTTGGCTTACGGGTATTGTATCGGTATGATTCCGTTGATGATGACGCTCACGGTATTTCACAAATGGCATCCACTTGCCGGATTGGTGAATGTTCTGCAGAAGTCTCGTTCCGCGTTGTTCGACGGTCGGCAAGGTCGGCGCATAAAAAAAGAAATGGGTTTGTTCGGGTACATTAACCGTATGGAGGAAACTATCAACGACACTCCTGACAACAATAACGGCTGGCATCCTCATTTTCACGTCGTGTTGTTTGTTCCGGCAAAGAACTTGGATAAGGTTTCTGCTATGGAAGCTGACTTGAAAAAGCGTTGGGTTTATTTGGTTAGTAAATACTTCAAGCAAGAGTTCGACGAAGAAATTCCCGCGTCGTATTATGATGCGCTTTATGAGCACGGATTAGTTTTCAGTCGTTATTCTAAGGGCGACAATGCGGGGGATTTGCGTCCGGTGCAGGATAGTCAGTACCTTGCTAAGATTATGGGTTATGACCCTGCAGACGTTTATGGTGGCGATAAAGAACTTTCGACTGCGACCCTCAAAGACAGCAAAATTCCCTTTGACTTGCTTTGCGAAACTACTGCGAATAATATTGACCTTTGGTGCGAATATGCTATTGCTATGAAGGGCGTTGTCGGATTCAGATTCTCAAAGGGTTTAGAGCAAGCCGCTAAAGATTATTTTGAGCAACATCCAGACAAGAAACCTCGAATCAATGATTGCCCCAAAGAAAAAGTCGTCGCACGTCTCGAGAACGCAATTTATCAACTCTTCTACCGTAACTACAAAATCCCACAGCTCTTGAAGAAAATTGCTGAAGGTTACGACGCTCTCACCGCTTGGGTCAAGGAAACTTTCGTGGAACTAGGCTATGAACATCTGTGCGACAATCCTATGGCACTCCCAAGACCTCCCGCTGACGACGGCTTGGAGTACGCCCTACACCTCGACATCGACAATCTGTAACATTTCAGACGAGAGAGATATGCGATGAATTGTCCGTGACCTGTGTTTGATTGATAAGTCTACTGTGCGCCGCCGAGAAAAAAATTTCCTGACTGCAGGGTTTATTAAGGTTACCCTTTTTTTGGTATTACTCCGACTCCGTCGCCAATAAATTCAAATATGTTTTTTAAAAACTTCATATGCGCTTGAAACATTTTAAAGTTTGTAGGAATTTTAAACTTCGGAGTAATAGTGATAGCCATTGACTTTGAAATTTAAATATTCATCAATGCTGTCACGAGGAATTTTCCAACACCGCCCTACTCGAAATCCTTTAATTTTCCCTGTCTGTATCAACTTGTAAGCAGTATTTTTGCCGATCTTTAAAATCCGGCAAAGTTGTTCTACTGTCAGCAATTCAATCTGTTCCATTTTGTTCCATTTTTCTTTGCTCCTTCCATAATTGCATTGCGTTCATTTTGAATATGTTCTATTGCCAAATTATAGGCGTGAGTAACTAAGTTGCGACTGCGAACATATTTTCCTTGTTCAAATTTTGAAATTACCGTAACGCATGCTCCGATATTTTCGCTGATTTCACTTTGACTGATTTTTAAGTTTTCCCTGACATTGCGATACGCTTGCCCTTCCTTTTGCCAAATTGCTGAATGAGCTTTGACATTTTCCAAATGTCGTTGATGACTTTTTCTGATTTTCGCTCCAAGTTCTTCATCACTTATATTTTCATATGCTTCAAGGTTCATTTTTTCCCCCTCCTTAAATTTATTTAACTTTATGTTGCGTTATAAAAATTTAAGTTTGATTGGCAAAAAAAACGTCCCAAGAGTGGACGTTGAAAATTTTCAAATTGAAGTAAAGCCGTTTTCAGTTCTTATGTAAATTTTTCGAGAAGTGCAAA
>CAJOGS010000314.1 GCA_905234045.1 uncultured Selenomonadaceae bacterium
TTGAGAGTCCGTTAAGTCAGTTGGATAACCTTTTCGTTTTAAATAATCTTGTTTCATAGTTTTAGTCTACCATTTTTCCTCTGTGAAAACAACCTCTAATATTTATCGCTATGAACTTATGAAACAACGTTATCCCGGCGTTTATGACAGTGTCAGCTGGGGACCTTTCAACGGTTCCGGCGTTTTGTACGGCTGGACGGCGAACGGTTTTAAAGAAATGCACAACGCCGAAAAAGTTTGGTACAAAGAGACAATGCGCGCCGAAAAAGATTCTTTTATGTCAAGTCCTGTTATCTCTCAAGCGACGGGCAAAATTATTTTTAACTCAATCGCAATTTCAAGAAACGACGCGGGGCAACCTGTAGCAATGGTTTTGGCGGCTATTTACGTTCAATCAGTTATGGATAAAGTTCAAGAGCTGAAACTCGGCGAAAAAGGTTACAGCCTCCTTGTTTCAAAAGAGGGCGTTTATATCGTCAATCCTGACGAAGAATCAATCATGAAGAAAAAAATCACTGATGAAGAAGATCCCGCACTTGTTGAACTCGGACAAAAAATGTTGAGCGGCGAAGACGGCGTTTATCGTTTCAAATTGAAGGGTAACGATATGATTGCTTTTTACACGCCGATAAAATCTTCAGGCTGGGGCATGGCGACGCTTGCTTATGAAGACGAACTTTTTAAACCTGTTACAAGTATGATGTCAATCATGATTTTAATTTCGGTTGTACTTTTGGTTTTAATTTCAGGCGGAATTTGGATAACAGTCAATCGCGTTATGAGTCCGCTCGGAATAATGATGAAAGAAATGCACCTTTTGGCAACGGGCGATTTTCGTGACAGACCTTCGCAAATTGATTCCAAAGATGAATTGGGTATGCTTGCACAAGCTGTAAGAGAAATGCGGCAAGGCGTGGCAAAAGTTATGCGATCGGTAAATGAATCAGCCGAAAATCTTTCAGGCACTGCCGAAGAATTGAACGCTACAACAGAGCAATCATCATTGGCGGCAAATCAGGTTGCAAATTCGATTATCAAAGTTGCCGAAGGTACAAGCCAACAACTTGACGCGGTAAATCATACAACAACTACTTTTGAAAAACTTAACGATTCAATTCAAGAAATGGCTAAAGACGCCGAAAAAGCGTCAAATAAAAGCCGTGAAGCGTCAGACATTGCCCGCGAAGGCGAAATTACACTTAAAAACGCCATTGAACAAATTAAAACTATTGAAAATACCTCGAAACAAACTGCAGAATCTGTTACAACTTTGGGCGAAAATTCTAAACAGATTGGCGAAATTGTCAGCACTATTTCAGGAATTGCGGAACAAACAAATTTGTTGGCATTGAATGCGGCTATTGAGGCGGCGCGCGCAGGTGAACAAGGACGCGGATTTGCAGTTGTTGCAGATGAAGTCAGAAAACTTGCCGAAAGTTCGCAAGAGGCGGCGCACAAAATTTCTGATTTAATTAAAATTACTCAATCAGATACCGAAAAAGCTATCGAGGATATGCAATCCGGTACCGAATCTTTGCAAATCGGCGTTGAAAATATTATGTCTATGGGCGAAGCATTCAGAAAAATTATCGGCATAGTTGAACAAGTCAGCAGCCAAATGAATGAAATTTCAGAATCTACACGCGCTATGGCAAGCGACGGTAAAAAAATTGTTGAAAACGTCCACACAATCGGAGAAACAAGCAAAGTTGCAGCTGAAGAGGCTGAAACTGTAAGCGCGGCGACAGAAGAACAAACGGCGTCGGTAAATGAAATATCTGACGAAGCGGCTAACCTTAGCGAAATGGCAAGCGCGTTGCAACAAGAAATTAAAAAATTCAAAGTATAAAATAAAAAATTTCCGCGTTAAAAAAAATAACGTCGTCCAAATTTGGGCGACTTTTTTAATTGCGTCGGAAATTGAATAGATTTAAATGACTATGATTTTTTCAACACGTCCAACATAAATTAAAATTTAGGTGATTTAAGAAGTTGTTTTCACAGAGAAAAAATGGTAGACTGAAACTATGAAACAAGATTATTTAAAACGAAAAAGATATCCGACAGATTTAACAGACTCTCAA
>CAJOGS010000315.1 GCA_905234045.1 uncultured Selenomonadaceae bacterium
CACCGGCTCCGGGAAATCCACGATTGGGGATATTTTACTGGGACTGTTAAAGGCACAGGAAGGAACCATTACGGTTGACGGCGTGAATATCATGGAAGGAAATAATTACCGGAAATGGTTAAAGAATGTCGGATATATTCCGCAGGACATTTTCATTTTTTAGCCGACTTATAATTTCGTCGTGAAATTCTGTCGGCACTAAAAAGCCGCCTTGCCCGTCATTGCCTTCATTCAAATAATTAAACGCCGTTTCAAATCCAGCGCGAACTTCATCAAAAAATTTTCGGTGATAGTTCTCTCCGACAAGACCAAAACTTTTAACTGTGCTGTGTTTCATAAAATCATCTCCGAAATTATTCTTCAACTCGGAACGGATCAGCTCTCTGTTCCCTTCGTTTTGACGCTGTAACCGTTCAATATTTTGAGTGATACTGTCAATGTCAACTATCATTTTGTTGTAAGCTTTTGCGTCTGCTTCGGACATTGTACCGTTTTTAGTCGTATTCTTACCGAGAAATTCTTCGGCTTCATCCATCAGATTATTTCGCTTGTCAATCAGCGTTAAAATATCCATTTTCAAAATCCCTTCAATCGTTCAAAAAATGAGCAATATTCACCGCTTTTTTCGCCTTCTCGCAAGCATACAGCGCAAAAATCCGCGCAAAACTTGCAAGCCACGAATAATAAAGCGTCGTTTTTACCAACGAATAATCTCCTCTCGCGTTATCCGCCAATTTCTCCGAATACGCTCCAAAAAATTTCTTAAAATCCTCTTCCGTCGCCAACTTATTTTCATCGGCTTTTTTAATGAGCCACGTTTCAAAACGACTCGGTGTTTCACGATTTTTAAGCCACATCACAAAATTCATAAATCAAACTCCTTCCAAAATTAAATCATCTGCAGGAACATTCAACGCCCTTGAAAGTTTTGTTATTGTCGGCAACTGCACTGTCGAAAAATCATCTCTTAAAAATTTCGAAACAAGGCACTGCGTTATTCCCGCCGCCCTCGACAATGCTGTTACTCCCATGCCTGCGTTAATCATCGCAGATTTTAATTTTTGTCTGCTGATTTTCTCCATTTTTTCACCGCCTTTAATACCGTTTTGGCATAATTAAAACCATGTTGATTATACAACATTATATTTGAATATGCAAGAAAAAAATAAAAAAGCCGCCGAATTGGCGGTTCGTTGTCATTTTTTTGTAATTTTCTTTCGGTATTCTTCCAGTGCAGAATCAAAAGTCTTATGTTTCATTAAAGCAAGTTTTTCTATCTGCTCTATCCCGTTGACGAATGAAAATTTGTCTTTGAAGGTTATAATTCGGAGACCGTCATAAGCTGAAAAAATACCTGTCGCGTCATCATATTCAAATTTCAGCGGATACGATACAACCATACTGCCATCGGCATTTTCTCCAAAATTAAAATGTGCGGCTTCAATAATATCAATGGCACGTTCAAAGCGATACTCAAAAATTTGCTCGCTCGGCTTATTCTCTCCGACTAAATCTGTAATCGAACAATCCAATTTTTCAGCTATAGCAAAAATCTTATCTATCGCGGGTATTCTCTCGCCCGTTTCGTATCTGCCGAATCCTACTTCAGTAATTTTCAACCAATCCGCAAGTTGTTTTCTACTGAATTTTTTCTCTCGACGTATACGAATTAAATTCTCCGAAAATTTTTTGCATATCTCTTTATCATCTGTCATTTATCCCACTCCTTTTATAATATAATGGTTAATATTAAAATATAATGGATTATATCACGGCATTATTTTTTTTGCAAAGGGAAAAATGAATATCACCTGTTTGAATTCACGTTTTTTTCTGCCTATATGGCGCGCGGTAGTAGACCCCCAAAATTTTTAGAGATTTTACGCCCCCTCTGCCGTCATTTATACCTAAAAGCCGTTTTCAAACGCTGTACGGGCTTGCTACGCAGTCTAAGACGACAATAACTTTTTCTTTGCCTTTCGGTGCAGTTGCAAAATTCGTGTTTCGGACAACTCCATAACTTGAGAAATTTCTCTCCATTCACGGCAACCGACGTACCTTAAAAACATAACCGTCGCCGTAC
>CAJOGS010000316.1 GCA_905234045.1 uncultured Selenomonadaceae bacterium
GAAAAAACAGCACCGCAAAAACGCTCTTTCTTTTTGGTACTTTTTCTTTGAGCGAGCAAAGAAAAAGTACGTTCAATTAGAAAAAATTTAAAAAATAATTATTCAACTGCACCTATAAAAAAATCTGCAAATAGAAAATTTTTTTAACTTATTTTTTTCAAAACAATCTAATCAAATTTCAATCAATTCATATTGAGTATTTCCCATTTTATGTTCAGCCATTGCGCTAAGTTGCCTTAAACCACTGCGGCTTTCAATTCTTTCGCGCAGGTCTTTACTGTCAGGCGCGGCGTAAACTAAATCACAACATGCCTGATCAATCGCCAAAATATCTGTGCTTGCCAACATTCCAATATCAGCCATTGTAGGTTCAGCCGCCGAAGTTCCCACGCAGTCGCAATCAACAGACATTCTGCGCATTACATTTAAGAAAATAATTTTTTTGCCGAAATGGTCGCAAATCGCCTTGCCGCTGTCCGCCATAAGTTCCATAAAAGGCTCGCCCATAATCCATCTTCCAAATTTTTTGACGCCGTGAACTTGCAATTTTCCGAATTTGCCGCTTGCGCAACCAATCGCAATATTTTTTAAACTGCCGCCGAATCCGCCCATTGCGTGCCCTTTAAAATGTGTCAGCACTATCATTGAATCATAATTTGCCAAATTTTTTCCGACTGCAACTTCTTTCAAATGGAAACCGCCGTTGACGGGAAATTTTATATCGCCGTCTTCGTCGATAATGTCAACATTGGAAAAAGTCCAGCCGTTGGTCTGCAAAGTCTCTCTGTGTCCTGCAGTGTTGGAACGTGCGCCGCCGTAAGCAACATTTGCTTCAATGATTGTGGAATTTGGAATTTGCGCCTGAAATTTTTGAACCATATCACGCGGCAAAATATTTGGTCCATGCGGTTCGCCCGTGTGCAATTTAATCGCAATTTTGCCGGAAATTTCGCCGTTCACCAAATTATAAAGTTTAATCAAATTTTCGGCGTCAATATTTTTTGTAAAATAAACTTTCGACGCCGCGCCGCTGTAATTCGTCCCTGTAACATTTTTACAACCGACAACGGGGGCTTGAGAAAACTTTTCTACAGATTTTGCGGCTGAAGGTTTTAAACCGCCGTCAAAATTGTAAATAGCCGCGCCGACTGCCGCCACGCCGGCTACTTTTATTAAATTTCGTCTGGTAATTTCCATAAAGACACCTCCACTAAAATTGCGAAAAACTAAAATAAATTTTATAATTTGATTATAAATTGCGGAAGTCTACTGCCGTCAAGGCGTAGAAAAAATTTTTTTGGAGGTTCTCAAATGTACGGTATGAAAGAAGTTTGCAAAAAAGTCGGAATGAATTACTCGACGTTGAAATTTTACTGCAATGAAGGACTTATCCCGAATGTAAAGCGCGATTCAAATAACCGCCGAATTTTTGATGACGAAGATATTAAATGGATTAACGGCTTATCTTGCTTGAAAAATTGCAATTTGAGTATTGAAGAAATGAAAATTTATATTGCGATGATTTTTGAAGGTGATTCTACAATACCTGCGCGAAAAAAAATTTTGGCTCAAAAACAAGTTGAATTAAAAGAAAAAATCGCCATGCTTGAAAATGCTGTGGCGTTCATTGATTGGAAACAAAATTTTTATGATGAAATTCTGCAACGAAAAAGCAGAAATTAAATTTTCAGTGCAGGAAAATCTTCAGCCATAACTTCCTGATAAATTTTATATATTTTTTCCGAAAAATTTACAATGGAAATTTCCATTGCATAATTTTTATTTTGGTCTAACCAATCTTTAACGGCAAGTTGTAACCTTTTGTAATTTTAGCGTCGCCCGTGCGGCAACCGTTCAAAGTTTTACACTCCTCTAAAAGTTTATATCCTGCCGCTTGATGAATCGTTCGCCGCGTTGACAATCGCATCAACTGAAATTTTTGTAATATCGCCAATAAAAATTTTTATTTCACACATTTTAGAAGGTGTTTTCACAAGCGTTTTAGTAAGGTATGAAAATGAGAAATTATAATAAAGGCTTCTGAAATGACAGTTTTAATTTCAAAATCTTTATAGAGA
>CAJOGS010000317.1 GCA_905234045.1 uncultured Selenomonadaceae bacterium
ACCAAAATGTTCGCTTGCTGACCCAAAATTTCACGCTGTTGTCGTAAAAATTTTTCGATATGATCAATCAAAATTATGACAAACATTCCAAGCGCCGAAAGAATTATTCCAATCGCAACCACTAACGGATTGAAAATTATCGTATGAAAAAGCATCGCAAATGTCATCGACAAGGTATTGACCATAAACGCTACGTAATATTTTTTCGACAAAATTTTTCTGCGTTTTATAACCGCGATTAAATTTATAGACGACATTACTACTAACTGTCCTATTAAGATTGTGTGCAGTTCGTTTCGATAAAAAATATTTTCATCCGTTATATAATAAAAAATCCCTGTAAACTGAGTTATTGCAAGCAAAATTAAAAATACAGCATATACGATGAGCACCGAATAAAAAAAATTGCTCTTGCGCCAACTTTCTCCGCAACAATGCAACAAAAAAATGGTGACCATAAATATATTGACGGGAATAAAGAAATATTCAAAGAAAACAGCAATTCTTCCTGCAATCGCCGCATTTGAACATAATAACGTAAACGAATCAATCAAATATGTACTTACCAATAGCGTTAAAATCGTGAAAAGCGCGATAAAAAATTTTCTCTTCCATTTTTCCATGTCAGGCGTTATTGCGGATATGATAATTCCCGCAATCATCAGCGACATCATTATGCCGCAAAGAAAAAAATTTGCTGCGTACATAATCGTCATAGAATTTCACCCGAATTTATCAAAGGATAACGCAATCTTTTTAATTGGGCCCTTAAATTTTCCGCCGTAATAGGCTTTAACATATAACCGCTTGCTCCGGTGCTCCATGCCTCAAAAGAATATTCAACGTAAGCGGTCAGAAAAATTATATTTGTTTGCGGGTTTATCTCCAAAAAATTCTTGCAAATATCAAGTCCGTTGGTTTTCCCCATTTCAATATCCAAGAAAATCAGCGAAATTTTCTTTTTTTTGGCAAATTCAACTGCTTCGATAGGTTTGGTAAACCCAAAAATATTTGCGTTTGGCAAAACTTCTTCGACAACGGAGAGTGAACCTTGCACAACAATTTTTCTGTCGTCAAGAATAATTACGTTTAATTCGTCGTCGCCGTCAAGCAAAATTTTCATTAAATCGTATTCGTTTACCTCAAGCGCTTTGCAAATTCTTTTGATCATAAGCATATCCGGCAAACTGTAGCCGTTTTCCCATTTAGCGATGGCTGAACGCGTAACGAAAATTTTTTCCGCCAATTCATGTTGAGAAATCAATTTGGAAGTTCTTAATTTTTTTAAAGTATCCGCAAATTTCCTTTTCATTGTAAAATCCTCAAAAATTTTTAGTTTTTTTTAGTTTACATGCAGGGGACGCTAAAATCAAGAGTTTTGTTTGAAAAATGTTCCAATTCAGAACACATCTTGACAGCAATCAATGTATAGTGTATAAATGTATTATAGGTGTAGACTGAATTGTTGGTAAATTCTAACAAAGACATATATAGCAAAAGAGAGTGAGGCAATGAAAAAATTATTTACGATTGACGATTTTATAATCGCTTTTATTTCGGCCCTTGTATACGGCTTGAGTTTTGAAATTCCCATGCTTCTCGGCTGGGGAACCTGGATGGCTTTGGCACTTTGCTTGATTATCGGCGGCGCGATTGACGCAGTGACAAAAAAGATTGTCTTCAACAAAACCGTACAAAAAAGTACGACGAATAAGGTGTTGATTTTTTTTGCGCTGTTTGTCATTTTTCTTATAGGAGGGTATGTCGCGTTGCAATTAACGGGATTATCCCTCAAAGACTATTTTTTGGAAAATTACATATATTCGATTCTGCCTTCTGTTTTGGGATTTGTATTTAGTATGGCATTTCGCTGGTATCAAATCAGAAAAATTCGTGTTCGTTATGGTGATGGCAGTCAGGGATTCTTATACGACGATATGTACACGAGGGAGGAGATTGAAGAGTTTAACAAGCAGAATCGGCAAATCAAAGGCGAATATGATACAAAATTGGCTGTGAAAACGAAAACCGGCGTATATGTCGGCTACAAGGAAAAAAAGGGCGTCGTTTATC
>CAJOGS010000318.1 GCA_905234045.1 uncultured Selenomonadaceae bacterium
TAAAGATTTTGAAATTAAAACAATCGTTTCAGAAAACTTCATTAAGATTTCTCATTGTCATACCTTGCTAAAACGTTTGTGAAAACACCTTCTTATTTTGATTTAAAAGTTCAGCATTGACAGTTTTTGCCATAGGCGTTGACGCCGTTTCATGCGTCTCCATCATTCGTTTATCCAGCCAATCTGAAACGCCGGTAGCAACTTCATTTGTATTTTGCTTACTGCTCGTTAAAATTTGTTCTTCAAACGCCGATTTTGCGTAATTGAAAATGACGCCGGACATTATCAATAATCCGATAACAACTATTGGAATAACCAAAAACAAAATTTTTCCTTTGACTGATTGAGTATTCATATTTTCTGCTCCTTATTAAAATTTTTTTAATATTATCAAAATTGTTGTTGAATGTCTAGGACGTGTTAGAAAAGTCAAAATATTTTACGGCGTGTAAGTAAACTGGTTTAGATTAAATTTTTTTCTATTGAACTTACTTTTCTTTGTTGCGTCAAAGAAAAGTAACAAAAGAAAGACGCTGCTGCCAGCAAACGCTCCTACTCGTCGCCTTTGCAAGGTTTTTCGCGTTTGGCGCGGTAAAAAGTCAGCCATTCAGCCGCGCCCCACCTTTTACACAAATTTTAATCACAGACAAAAACAGAGACGGGCTGGGGCGCGGGTATACCTAATAAAAGAAATTTGCTAAAGGTTGAGAAATTATAACTTTCAAAATTTTTTTAGTTGCTATTTTTCAACTCGCCCTAATTAAATTTTTTGAAAATTTTAAAACTGCGAAAATTTGGCGGGCTTTTATTTTTGCCGTTATTGTAGTATTATATGAAAAAATTTTGGAAGTGATTTAATGAAAATGACTGGAGCGCAAGCAGTTTTGGAATGTTTACGCGAGCAAGGCGTTGATACAATTTTTGGTTATCCCGGCGGCGTTTTGTTGCCGTTGTATGATGCACTTTATGACGAAAAGCAGATAAAAAATATTTTGGTAACGCACGAACAAAACGCGGCACACGCGGCGGACGGTTACGCACGCGCTACCGGCAAAGTCGGCGTTTGTATGGCAACTTCAGGACCCGGTGCAACAAATTTGGTTACGGGAATTGCAACCGCGTTTATGGATTCAGTTCCAATGGTTGCGATAACTGCGCAGGTTGATACTACTTTGCTCGGCAGAGATTCTTTTCAAGAAATTGATATTTTGGATATTACAATGCCGATTACCAAACACAATTTCAAAATTAAAGATTCACGGAAATTAATTGACACAATCAGACAGGCTTTTGACATTGCAAAAAGCGGGCGAAGTGGTCCCGTTTTGGTTGATATTCCGCGTGATATTTTTGTTGCTGATGTCGATTATAAACCTGTAGAATTTGCAGAAAAAGTTGCAGGTAAACCCGACGCAGATTTTGTAATTTGCGCGGCGGAGGCTGCTGAAGAAATTGCAAAGGCTGAACGCCCTGCAGTTATCGTTGGCGGCGGCGCAATTTCTGCAGGTGCGTCAAAAGAAATTATCGCCTTCATTGAAAAATTCAAATTGCCCGTCGTCAATACTTTAATGGGAATTGGCGCAGTTCCGCGCAGTCATCCGCAACATTTGGGCTTTGCCGGTATGCACGGCAAAAAGGCGGCGAACAGTACCATTGCGGCGGCTGATTTGATTATTGCAATTGGCAGCCGTTTCGGCGACAGACAGACAGGCAACGTCAATAAATACACGCAGTCTAAAAAATTTATTCACATTGATATTGATCCTGCCGAAATTGATAAAAATATTGAGGGCAGTTTGGGACTTGCCGGCGATATGAAAGTTATTTTGAAATTGTTAATGCGTCACGAGTCTACAAATTCCCGCGCCGATTGGTGGCAACAGATTGAAAAATGGCAGGAAGAATTTGAATATGATTATCAAGTTAATCGCTTGACAGTACCGTGGGCAATGCATCAAATAGCGAAAAAGACGGCAGGTAAAAATTACGCTTATGCAACGGACGTTGGACAACATCAAATGTGGGCGGCGTTGCATTTGCAGATTGAAGACCCGCGCACGTGGTT
>CAJOGS010000319.1 GCA_905234045.1 uncultured Selenomonadaceae bacterium
AGATTTAATCTTTCCTGTATAACGTAACCGTTGCCGGGCGTAAGATAGTCTGAAATCGGCGTTTCAAAAATTATTCCGTCAATTTCGTTTTTGTCAAAATTCAAAGTTGAAAATAAACTTTCCGTCGCATTTACCGCGTAATCCGTTACCGTCATACTTTTCGTGGCGCGGCGAACTTCTTCAACGCCTGTAATTTTCGTAACTTCATCGAGATTAACGCCGTCAAATTTTAAATTTTTCATCGACAAACGTTCTTTCGGAACCGTGACGGAAATTCCGCGAATGACAGGCGAAGTAAAAATTTTATTCTCCATTTACACTGCTCCCAAAAGTTGTCCGCCGTCAACAACAATATCTGTGCCCGTAATCCAATCTGCTCTGTCACTTAATAAAAACAAAACCATCCCGCTGACTTTATTCGCAGTACCTTCACCGAGCCAAAAACTTCCTTGACGACGTTCTTTAATTCCCCAATCTGAAGTTTCCGCATCGTTATTCATTTCGGTATTTACCCAGCCTGGACTTATGCTGTTTATTCTCTGAAGATTCTTTGAGATCTCTTTGGCAATAACTTTCACGGACGCACTTACCGCACTTTTTGCAGAAGAATAAATTAACTGTCCCTGTTCACCGAGATGTGCGGCAATGGAAGAAAAGACTATGAAAGACGCTTTATCAATCGAAAAACGCTTTTTGGTCACCGATTGCATAAATCTCAACATTCCCCAGTAACTTGTATCCATAATCTTTTGCGCAAATTCGTCGTTCCACTGCCGCAAGGCAGTAAGTCCGGCAATTCCCGCGGTATAAACTCCGCCGTTAATTTTTCCGTACTCGCCGACAAAATTTTTTATAATTGCGTCCCAATCTTTTGAAGTCGCCGCAGTAACATCGACGAAGGCGGGAATAATTTTTCCCTCACCTTGATCGGTTTTCATCTGCTCCATAATTTCGACTCTGCGGGCAAGGCATAAAACATTTGCACCTGCTTGCGAAAGTTCAAGCGTAATTTGTTTTCCCATTCCGGAAGATGCACCGACGACGATAAAATTTTTTCTCGCGAAATTAAATTGAACGTCCTGCATAAATTATTCTCCCGCAACCAAATCGTAAAGATCGCGAACAGTTTTTGCTCCGCGAACTTCGGACGCTCTGATAGTTTTGTCGGTAAATTCCGCCGCCATTGCCAAAAAAGCGACATAACCCAAAGAATCCCATTCGTCAATGTTATCAAGACTATCGTCGAGGCTGACTTCTTCCTCACGATTCAAAATGTCCAACATTTGCTCCAAAAATTCTTCCTTAGACACAACAACATCCCTTTCTTAACTGAACAACGATTCAAAAAGATTTTCAAAAATTTTTTTACGCACTTTCAGGTACATTTCCTTTGTGCGATAAAATTCAAATTGCTCCATTCCGTTGCGAAAAAGTTCATGCGGATATTGAATTTTTCCCGTGTTGGGAACAAATCCCATAATTTTATTAAGCTGTATTGCCTTACGATTTTTTTTAACGACATGGATATATTGAGTGTCGATTAAATTGTATATATGATCTGAACCGACAAAAAAACTTTCCATAAAAGCGGGGTGATGTGCGTAATTGGCATCGCCCAAAATAAGCCGTCCGCCTATTGCCACGCGATTTTTTCTGTCCAAGTCAGTAAATCCCGTTGTGCCGAACGGGATATTTTTTTCTTTGTCGATAATGAGCCAAAAACCTTGAGTCTCGTCAGTCAAATATTTTTCTTCAAACCATTTTTTTTCAAGTTCAAAAGTAAGTTTGTACGGCTGATTCAAAAATTTATTCAATTCGGGATTATTTCGCCACTCGATGACATAAGGAAAAAATTTCGGCTGAATTTCTTCAAGGATGACCGACCTTCCCTCAAGTCGCACGGGAAAATTATTTTTATCAACCATTTTATTTTACTTTCCCAACCAAGAAAAATCCGACGAAGGTTTTTTCTCTTCTTCGGTATAAGTGACGGTGACGTTACTCGGTGCGCAGACAAAAACATTTTGACTGACTTTTCGGATAACGCCGTTAATTGCGTAAGT
>CAJOGS010000320.1 GCA_905234045.1 uncultured Selenomonadaceae bacterium
TTTCTTGACAGATTCTATCGGATATTTGGCATTCTGTGAAAAATAAGCATACATAGCATATCTTGCTGAACATCTGTAGTAAAAGGATATCCCGACAAAATTAAAGAAAAACTGAATACACATTACAAAATTGTCGAAAACAGTGACCTTATTGCTTCTCACGTTTGGGACGGCGACAGGAACGAAAAAAATCCGAAATATCCTAACGCTGAAGAATTGCAACCGCGTGACAGGTCTAAGGCAGATTCAGCACTGCAACTTAACCAAATTGCAAGAAATCTTGACCCGACGAGATTGGAAACGGGCGAAAACGTCAATCAAGGTGCGCCCGTTGTTCGCAATGACGGCGTTATTTTGAACGGCAACGGCAGATTTTTATCTATAGACCGCGCTTATTCAAAATATAAAGACCGTGCCGACGAATATAAAAATTATCTCGTTGAAAACGCTGAAAAATTCGGCTTAAATCCCGATGAAGTTTCTCAAATGAAAAAACCTGTTTTGATTCGCGAAGTTGAAGACACTTTAGACCCGCAACTCACCTCAGAAATAGTTGGAACTACAACAGGCGGCACGAATTTTAGGCAGGAAGAGAACGCAAAAGTTGACGCTAAAAAAATAAAAAATATTACGCTCAAACACTACATCGACGGCGGAACTTTCCCCGATTTACAATATGAAATTATCAATGACATTGCTCCTGTAGGTGACCCGCGTCGTGTCAGCTTTTTCTATGAAGTGAGCCGAGACGCAAACGATTTAAACGATGTCGGAAAATCAGCGGCGAATAAAGCATTATTTGCACTTGCTTACAATAACGAAAATTTGATTACGAAAATTTCCAACGGTGACGCAGACGTTTCCAAAAAATTGCAAACAGCTTTGCTTGAATCCGCACCGTACGTTGTTCAAGCAAATAATTGTACCGAAGACGCAGGTTATAATCTCGGAATGATAATTGCGGACACAGCAGATATTTACGTCACTCAAAAATCTAAAGGCAAGGGAGCAGTGGAGCAGTGGCTGAAAGATAATTCAGTGTCGGGATTTTTCGACCCCGTACAAAAAGCAAAAATTGACATAATTGACTTCATTCACAAAAACAAAGGCAACGATATTAGAGATTTTTTGCGGGATATTGCAGATACTGTAGTCGAACAGCACTCAACAAAGAGTTTTTCTTTGCTGGACGTCGAAGAATTTAATTCGCGTATTGACGAAATTGTTGCCGATAATAAAAATAAATACGGCGACGAAAGTTTATTTGACGTTGAAGGTGAAATTAAAAATCCGCATATCACGGACGATATGTACGTTGACGAAAAAGATTTAACCCCGCAACAGAAAACTTTCGTCGAATGGGGAAAAATAATTGGTATGCTTGTGAAATTTTTCAAAGGAGAGAAAGGTTTTAAAGGCGTTCACGAGGATAATATTTCAAAGTTAAACGTCAACAATCAAGATTTAGAAAAAACGTTTTGGCACGAAACAACTCACTACCTTGCAAATTATAACCCCGAAATGTTTTCGGAAATTTTCAAAGCAGGAAAAATTACCGAAAAAGAAAGACAACTTATGCGTCAAAAGTCACCAATGTATGAAAACTTGACGGACGCGGAACTCGACGAAGAAATTCTCGCGGAAAATTTTAAAGATATTGCGAAAAGAGCAGGTTTACTTCAAAAAATCGGCAAGCAAGATAAAAATTTAGCGGAAAGATTTATAAGCTGGGTAAAATCCTTGATGGATAAATTCGTTGGCTTTTTTAGTAATCCGAGAGGCGGTCTGACTCGAACTCAAAGAAGTGCAATATATTCGGCTTTTAAACGAAATATTGATTCAATGGTTGACGCTGACGGAAATAAAATTTTCAGAATGAATCGCGAAACTCACGAAATTCAACGGGCAAACGGTGAAAAACTTCCTGACGTACCTTTGAAATCTCGCAAAAAATTTAAGCCGAAATATTCAATCGACTCAAGCAATAATTCAAATGAAAGTTGGAGCAAAAGATTTAAAAATTGGGTGTC
>CAJOGS010000321.1 GCA_905234045.1 uncultured Selenomonadaceae bacterium
GGATTAAACTTTACGAGAAAAAATATCTGATTAAAAATTTTTAAATTTTTTTGCAGGAAATTTTTTTTGCAGGTCGAAAGAATTTCTGAAAAAGTTTTGTTGGAGGTGAAAATATGGCTGATTGGAAAGCTGAAAAATTGAAAGATGTAGTTTCTGAAATTGATGATGGCGGGTATGTTCTTCCTGTAATTCAAAGAAAACTTGTTTGGACTGAAGATAAAATGGTTTTGTTGTTCAATAGTTTGTTCAGACAATATTCTTTCGGTTCAATAATTGCTTTTGAAGAGAAAAAAAATTCTGAACCGTTATTTTCGTTCAGAAAATTTACTTTGGACGGAAATCAACAAGAATCTAATGAATCTAAAAAGCTTGATAAAAAACATCTTTTAATTATTGACGGTCAACAACGTTTACAAACTTTTTATATTGGTCTCTGCGGTTCGATTAACGGTAAAGAATTATATTTTGATTTGTACAGCGATTTTCAAATTAAAGAGTTTGATTTTCAATTTTCATCGAAAAATATTTATAGCAATAATAGCGAAAGAGGTGAACGAATTACTGATTTAAGGTATAAACCTATAGAAGAATGTCTTTGGTATAAAGTTAAAAATTTGTATAATCTTCTGTTGAATGATAATGAAGAGGATTCGGTTATTGCAGACAAAATTATTGAGCAATACGAAATTAAAGATGAAAATAAACGTGAGCATATAAAAAGAAATGTGAAATCATTTAAAGAAAGAATTTTCTCTGATTCGAGTATTGGAATTTCAAAAGTTTTTGGAAAATCAGGTGATGTTAAAGAAAATCGTCAGTGGATGGTTGAATTGTTCCGCAGACTGAATACAAGCGGAGAAAAACTTTCAACTTTAGATTTATTTGCATCAAAATTGAAAAGTTATAATTTTGGAATTGAAAAATTTTTCAACGAAATACTTAGCGATGAATATAAATTTATACGTTTTGGAGAAGATGAAATTATAAAATTATTGATGATTCTTCAAGATGTTCCGTTCAAAGACGTTACAGATATGAAAGAGGAACACGCAAATTTTGCTGTGGAAAATTCCGGAAGCATTATTCAGTCTGTTGCTGCGTTGAAAAAATTTCTTAATTTGACTCACGACTATGATTGGTTTACGAAAAATAAAAAAACTACTTCGCCAATTCCGCTTTATCTTTTGACGTACTATATTTTTTACAATTCAAAACTTAAAGCTGAATTGACAATGCAAACTAAAGAATTTGATAAAAATAATTCAGATTTCATTGCAATGCGAAAATGGTTGCGTTTTTCGTTGCTTAATGGAGTTTTTACAAATGGTTGCGGTTGGAGGCCTGCACAAAAAGGTTTAAGATTATTGCACTTGGAATTGAGCAAGCATAAAGGAAAAAATTTCCCGATTGAAGACCTTTTTGATATTTGCAAAAAAAACCTTCATTTATTCAAGGCAAGATTAAATAATAATCGAAATACATATCTTGATGAATTTCAACTCGGAAGAGATTATATTTTCTACATAATGTACGACTATAAATTTTTGAATCGTTACGAAGAAGACCACATAATTGCAAAAAGTTTGCTTGACGGACTCAAAAAAAATCTTGACGAAAAACAAATTAACAGCATAGCAAATCTAGAACTTTTATTACCTTCAGAAAATAAATCAAAGGGTGATATGAAACTAGATGATTGGATAAAAAAACAGTCCGATGAATATATTGAGTACCATTTAATACCAAACGACAATTCACTTTGGAAACCCGGAAGTTTTCCGAAATTTCTTGAGGCAAGGACAAAATTGATTCTCGACAAATTAAATAAATCCATTGAATAAAAAAATTTTCAATCTGTCAGAAATGGCAGATTTTTTTTATTTTTGTACAAAAATGCGGCTGACGAAGTTGCGCGACAATATCATCAAAACATTCAGGAAATCCATCAACTTTCGCAACAACGCTGGCTTAACAAAGAATCGGCTTTGAATGATATGAAAGTGGCGTTTGATACGCTTGCGGGAAATGCT
>CAJOGS010000322.1 GCA_905234045.1 uncultured Selenomonadaceae bacterium
AAGTTTTTCAAGCCCGCCGACGAAGCCCGCGCCGATAAAATTAATTTTCCAGGCGTCTTGGCGGAGATAAAATTCAAGTGCCGTAAAAACTTTTTCGCGTCTCAGATCCAAAGGAAACTCGTAACTTACTTTTTCGTTCGCGTAAACAATCACTTCGGGCGAAGAGACTTTTGAAAAATTGTTCGACGAACGATTGTCCACGTCGTAAATCGCAAAGCACACGACAACGGCTTTGATCGATTGCGGAAGCGTTTTCAAATTCAAATTGATTCTTTTCTAATACTCGGATTGACGCATCATTTCCATCGATGACTCTACCAGTGATTCGAATGATATCCAATTCTTGGAATGCGATATCACAGATTTCTTTCAGTTCCAGCTTAAGGTCATCAAGAAACAACGGATCAATAACTTTATGGATATTTTCCGGCGAAGTGTAATGCATACCGCCCGTGTGGCGTTCATCGTCATCGAGAATATTTTCAAACAGTGAGCCAAAAATTGTAGGGTTGATATACTTCCACGCAAAATTTTTTATTTTGCTGTCTTTATGAGCGTTTTTGATAACGTTGCGAATTTTTTTGTCTGCATTTGAATCAAAATTTGGAATATAAATATCTTCAGCAAAAAGACCGCCGTTGACATAGGGAAAAGATTTTAAATCATCAGAAATATTTTCATCGCGCAGATTTTCTTTTTGATTAAGAACGGCAAAAAGATTTATCAAAGTATCACGAGTATATTTGCGATTTTCAAAGTATTTCATCAAAAGATTATTATCAATCAATTTGGCGTCATTGGCATAATAGAGAAATACCAGCCGCGTGCAGAGTTTATTTAAAAATTCTTTTTCGTCTTCGTGATAATTAGGTTCAAAAATTTCCTTAATCTCACTGACAATATCGGCAGATTTTTTAGAAAGCGTGGCTTCATATTTTACGGCGTCATCGTTTGGATCTACGAGAAATTTTAAATATTCAATGTTATTATAGAGTTGCAAAAGTTTAAATTCTTTTACAAGCTGAAATTCGGGGTACATTTCAAAAAACAAATTATTTTCATAACGAAAATCATAAATTCTGAATGTGGAAAAATTACAAACTACAACCCATTTAATGCGGTCTTCGTAAGAATTTTTAGAGTTGTAACCTTCAACATAGCGTTGAGCCTGTTCAAAAGGCGTTAAAATTGCGCCGTCAGATTGCGGGTATTTTTCATCTAAATTTATACCGAAACTTTTTTGTTCAATCAAAACATTTGTATGTTTAATAATTGCGTCACATTTGCCGGAATGAGTTCTGTGACTGATTAAATTTTATAATGTCAAAAGGATTCTTAACGTCAAAAATTTTCTGCAATAAGGTTGTCCAAAATGCTTGAGTGTCACTATTTTCGTTTCTTTCGTTTCTTTCGTCGTCGCGTATGTTCCAATCTCTCGAAAAATTTTGAGCTGCTCTGATTTGTTCTTGTTCCGTCATAAAACCACCCGCGCCTATTATAACAAAAAATTCCGACATTAGCCGGGAAATTTTACGCGCGTTTTGAGAATAACGCTAACTATTGGCGGGAATGTCAATCATTATTGTCTGTCTCACCACTTGCAAATATAGTAGCCAACTACACTTGCCGCTACAGACAATATAAAAGATGTAATCACCAGTGAACCCCTCCTTTCGCGTCGGATTATCCCGCGCTTAAGGGGACTGACAATTTTGAAATTTTATCAAATACCTATCAATTTTTTAACACTAATATTGCAAATTTCTTTAGTCGGTGATATACTCTAAAAAAAGATGTAATTACAGTGAACCCAAATAAAAAGCCCCGATTAGCCATCGGGATTTTTTACGTTTAGGGTAAATATTTGAAACTTGACCGCCGCAATATAAACTGTTAGACTTGAAAAAAATTGAAAGGACGGTTGAGGATGCATAATTTTGAATATTACACGCCGACTAAAATAATTTTTGGGCGCGGCGCAGAAAAATGCGTTGGAGACATGATAAAAAAATATGGCGGCAAGCGCGTTTTAATTCATTACGGCATGGGCAGTGCGATACGTTCCGGCTTAATCGGCAAAGTTAAACAAATTTTGAAAGAGGCGGGGCTTTTCTATGTCGAATTGGGCGGCGTCGTACCTAATCCGCACCTTGATAAAGTTCGTACCGGCTTCGCGCAGGGCACATTAAATCAGGTAGATTTTATTTTGGCGGTAGGCGGCGGCAGTGTCATTGATTCGGCGAAGGCGATAGCGTTTGCACTTGCCGAGCCTAAAGAAAATGTTTGGGAACTTTTTGAAAACAAAAGACAGCCGAAAGCGTCTTTGCCGGTCGGTTCAATCTTAACTACGGCGTCATCGGGTTCAGAAATGAGCCGCGACGTTGTTATCGTGAATGAAGAGACGAAAAAGAAGCGCAGTTTTGGAAATACTCTGGCGCGTCCAAAATTTGCGATTATGAATCCTGAATTGACAATGACGTTATCAGATTATCAGACGGCGGCGGGCTGTGTCGATATTATTATGCACATTTTGGCAAGTTATTTGACGAACGGCGGCAATATGCAAGTTACTGATGTAATTTCTGAAGGTCTTTTGAAAACAGTTTTGCAAAATGCAAATATTTTGCGCCTTAGTCCAAACAATTACAACGCCCGCGCAGAAATTATGTGGGCGTCGAGTTTGGCGCATAATGATTTAACAAGTTGCGGAAATGACGGCGGGGACTTTGCCGCGCACAGTTTGGAATATGAAATTAACGGTATGTTCAATACAACGCACGGCGCGGGACTTTCCGCACTTTGGGGAAGTTGGGCGCGTTATGTTTACAAAAATTGTCTGCCGCGTTTCGTACAATTTGCGGTTAATGTTATGGGCGTCGATAAAACCGGCTTGAATGATGATGAAATTGCACTGCGCGGAATTGAGACATTGGAAAATTTCTTCAGAAAAATCGGTATGCCGACGAAACTTTCAGAAATGGGCATTGAACCGACTGACGAACAAATAAAAGAAATGGCTGAATCGTGCGAAACTGCGACGGGCGGCGGCGTAGGTTCAGCGCGGCGAATTTATTTTGATGATATGGTTAAAATTTACGAAATGGCAAAATGAAACTTGAGCGAAATTTTTATCTGCGTTCCGGCGTGGAAGTTGCAAAGGATTTAATCGGAAAAAAATTGGTTCACAATTCGGAGGACGGTTTAACGGCGGGAATTATAGTTGAAGTTGAGGCGTAT
>CAJOGS010000323.1:0-701 GCA_905234045.1 uncultured Selenomonadaceae bacterium
CCTGCGTAACAGAAATCATAATAACTGCAATTGCGGCAAATGCCTTTCTTTTCCAACGGAGGGCAAGTGTCGCCCTCGATGATTTCCTTGATTTTCAGTTCCATTTCGGCAATCGTTTCCCTGTCGACATCGCTCAGTAGCACTTCTGAAGTCTTCCGAAGTTTAGGGTATTCCAATAACCCGCTAACGCCTTCAATGCCATTTCGTTCAAACACATAGAGGTAGTATTTCAGCTGCCATTCGTGCGCCCGCTCCACCTTGTCCGACTTCTTGATTTCGTGGATTACTTTTCGTTTGGCATCGTAATAATCCACCTTGATGCCGTTAATTTCAATCTCTTCGTAGCGTTCCGAGCGTTGCGGATAGCTCTCCTCGTGAATCAGTTTGCCGGCATACACCAAATCCGAATTATGCTCCATGTTGATGCCGTTGGCGAAAAGCCAAAGTTTGCGATGGCAAACCTGAAAGTAGTTGAAGTGTGTGCCGGTGATTTGCATAAGTTATAATTATAATAAACATTCCACATTGTCCAAATCAACTCCTTTTTCAAATGAATAACTGAAAGGACTTATTTTATACAAATCAAAATACGGTTCACTTACGGAAAGCGGTGCATTTTGACCTTTTTTTAGTCGTACTTGAACAATACGGTTTGCCATTTTCTTCAAGTGATTCTCGATTTCTTTTTTCTTGGCTTTAAT
>CAJOGS010000323.1:820-2486 GCA_905234045.1 uncultured Selenomonadaceae bacterium
CTTCGATGAGTTTGAAATGACCGATTTTATCAAACATACACGATTTTATGTCTGTCAAAAAGTTGTCTTCAAGTTTTTTACCGTAAACAGCAAACAATGTTTCATTTTGTATTTGGTCAAAAAATGACTTCTGAACCTCCAATAACGTTTTCTCCTCATAATAATCTTCCACAAAAGCATTGGATGTATAGTCAATCCAAATTCTGTCGTTCCCTCTGAAAATCAATTCGTAACGTATTTTGTCGTTGTTCATTAGTTTGAATAGGACAACTTTACCTTTTTTTGTCATTTTGCCGTTTCGGTTGCAACGACCTGCCGACTGTACAATGCTTGAAACCGTTGTAAAATCACGGTAAACAATGGGGAAGTCTATATCTACACCCGCCTCAATCAGTTGAGTGGAAATAACGATTACTTTTTCATTTGCTGCAAGTTTATCCTTTGCCTCTTTGATCTTTTTCTTTCGGTCATCAGGCGTAAAATGAGTATTCAAGAGAATTAACGAACCGTCAAACTTATCAGCCAAAAGTCTATAGACTTCTTTCGTGTCGTCAATTGTGTTCAAAATCAACAAAATAGAATCATCTTCTTTAATAACCATTTCGGTTAATAAATGAATATCAATGATTCCTGTTTTGTATCTGATAAAGTATCTATTGAATAAATGGTTTTTGAAATAACTCAGCGGCAGCAACGGAGCGGGTTTTTTGTAATCTGCAAAAAAGGCTTTAATGTTGTCGTCATAATCAGGCAATTCAAAATTAGGCTGTGTAGCCGTGGATATAATTGCATAACTATCAAACATTTCGCAGAACTTAGACAAATACGCAACAAAGAATCCATATAGTCTAGGAGGTAGAGCCTGAATCTCGTCCAAAAGGAAAACACAGTTTGAAAAATTGGGAAGCTTTTGTAAAACCGAATTTCTGTTGCTCAAAAGCGACTCAAAAAATCTAACAAACGTGGTAATAATCATTGGATATGAAAACGTATCTTCCTTAAAGTTCAAGGCGTTTAATTCCTCGATTTTTTCTTCATCAGGCATTGAGTCCAATTCGTTTTGAATCTCGTCAAAACGCGAATTAACAGATTTTGAATCAATACGTTGTATGTATTGTTCGTACCCTTTGAATATTTTTAATACTTCTTTTTCTACTTGCTCAGTAATTGACAAAAAAGGCAAAGAGTATATTATTCTTCTTGGACCATTTTGCTTGATTATTTCCGCAGCCAATGATAACAGCATCAAGGTTTTGCCCGAACCTGTGGGACTTGTCAGTTCAAAAACTCTTTTGCCTTTTGGCAGCAATCCATTTAGGTTTTCTACTGCCTCACATCGTATTTTTGTCCTCAGTTTGTTTAATTCAGAAATTTGGTCCAATGTTTTCAAGAAAGTATCAAGGGTCTTGCAAAAGACTTTGGAAAATGTGCCGACATCAATTTTGTCATCAGATACATAGGTGTCAAATTTTGCAGCGTCAGCCTTATCCGCTTGAATCAAGTTCGCAAACGCAGACTGTATAGTCAAGAAATAATGCAAGGGAGCGTCATTTTTTTTAGTTGTGAACACCAATCTTTCTAAAAAGCACTTTTGAACTTTTGTGTCTTTTATAAAGCCGCTAAAATCAGTAACATGATAAAAATAGTTGACATTCTGAAAAATGAA
>CAJOGS010000324.1 GCA_905234045.1 uncultured Selenomonadaceae bacterium
TATATTAAATGTACTTTTTCTTTGTTGCGTCAAAGAGCAAACGCTCCTACTCGTCGCCTTTGCAAGAAAGACGCTTTTTGCGGTGCTGTTTTTTCGTTCTCGAAAAAAACGCACCGCCCAAGCCGCACGTCCTGTGCGGCATCTTAGTACTTCGCTATTATCGAACAAAAAATAATTCGTGAATCAGCATTTTCAATAAATTTTTTAAAATACCCTAGTGTCTGTTGGTAAAATCATTTTGTGTAACCTTTGCAATTTTTTTACTTTCTTTTGTTACTTTTCTTTTTTTAAGAAAAATAAATCTTAAAAATAAAAAAAATCCCCGCGTTTCACGGGGTTAAAGTCGTCAAAATTATGGCCTTTTATTTTTAAATTCTGTCAACAATGGCTTGAGTCATTTCGACTGTGCCGACTTTTTTCAAGCCGTCTCTATAAATTTCAGCAGTGCGATAACCGTCCGCCAAAGTTTTATCAACAGCCGCCTCTATAGCTTGAGCGGCGTTTTCTTCTTTCAAGCTGAAACGCAGGAGCATTGCCGCACTTAAAATGCAACCGATAGGATTAGCAATTCCCTTGCCCGCAATATCAGGCGCACTTCCGGAAATACTTTCAAAAAAGCTCGTCAATTCGCCGATAGATGCGCTTGGCAATAAACCGAGAGAGCCGCCAATCGCCGCAAATTCATCACTCAAAATATCGCCAAACATATTTGAAGTAACTATAACGTCAAATTGTTTTGGATTAATCGCAAGTTGAGCCGCGCAGTTGTCAACGTACATGCAATTTAATTCAACGTCGGGATAATCTTTCGCCATTTCATTAACGACGCGCCGCCAAAGTCTGGAACTTGCCAAAACATTTGCCTTGTCAACTGAAGTTAATTTTTTGCGGCGTTTTTGAGCAGATTCAAAGCCGAGCCTTGCAATGCGCTGAATTTCAGAAACCGAATAAATTTCAGTGTCCCAAGCGCGTTCAACGCCGTCAACAGTTTCACTTTCGCAACGTTCGCCAAAATAAATGCCGCCGACAAGTTCGCGCACAATCAAAATATTTGAGCCGCTGACAATTTCGGGACGAAGTGGCGAGCTGTCAATTAAAGCGTCATAAACTTTCACGGGACGCAAATTGCCATACAAGCCTAAACCTTTACGAAGACCGAATAAAGCCTTTTCAGGGCGTTTGGAAACTTCGATATTGTCCCATTTTGGACCACCGACCGCGCCGAATAAAACCGCGTCCGCGCGTCCAAAGTTTCAGCCATCAAAGGTTCGCCGTATTTATCATAAGACGCGCCGCCCGCGTCTCTGTAGTCAAATTCCAAGCCGATTTTGAATTTTTCGTCAATCTTTTTGAGAACTGCAACGGCGGAATCTGTAATTTCTTTGCCGATACCGTCGCCGGGAATAACAATAATTTTCTTCATTAAAAATTCCTCCTAAAAATCATTTATTATCATTGCTAATATCGCTGATGCCATTAAACACATCTACAATGTTAAGTATTTTTCTAACGTATTGAGATAATTTACATCCTATCGCTGCTCCTATCATAAAAATTATTGAATACACAACGACAAGCAGAATGAACGAAAAATGAAATTCTAATACAAAAAACTCATATATCACTAAAAAGATATATACAAAACCTGCTCCTCCCGCTGAAGCATAATCATCAAATTTAATTAAAGGTATCTTGCAAAGAATGATGTCTTCAATAACTATACACACCGCAACAGTAGCACCAAAGTAAATAAAATCGAAAATTGGTTCCCAATTTATCCAAGTAAATGAAGGCGAATGAAGCCAATGATAAACTATATCGGTGTGACCGATAAATGGTAAAGAATTTGAATCATTTAAATCAAACCAAATCCAAGTTAATACAGCATAAATAATAATAGGAATTAACGTAACACTATCTTCATTCTGTTTCATTTTTATACTCCTTTACCAATAAAAAAATTTTTGCTAAGATTATAACACATCTTTCAAGGAAGGGCGATTTTATTATGAAAAAAATTACGGTTCAGCACGTGGCAGAAGTTATGAACAGAATTGCGCCGCGTCAACTTGCCGAAGATTGGGACAATCCGGGCTTGTTGGTCGGCAGTTTTAATTCTGAAGTTGAAAAAATTTTTGTAAGTTTGGACGTGACGGACGAAGTTATAAACGCGGCGGTAAATTTCGGCGCAAATTTAATTATTGCACATCACCCGCTGATTTTTCGTTCGGTTAAAAATTTCCGCACAGATTTACCGCTTGGCAAAAAGCTTGAGACGCTTATAAAAAATGACATTGCGGTTTTTGCCGCACATACAAATTTGGACAGCGTACAAGGCGGCGTTAATGACGTGCTTGCAGAAAAATTGGGGCTTGTCGAAGTCAAAATGTTTGGCGACGAAGAAATTTCACTTGGCAGAATCGGTAAACTTCCCGAAAAAATGACTGCCAAAAATTTTGCGTTGCACGTAAAAAAAAGTTTAAATTGCGAAAGTGTCAGATTGGTTGACGCGGGCGATTTTCAAATTGAGAAAGTCGGACTTTGCAGCGGCGCGGGCAGTGATATTATTTCAAAGGCGAAATTTTACGGTGCGCAAGCGTTCGTTACAGGAGATTTAAAATATCACGAGGCACAAAGTGCGATTGACAGCAAAATTCACGTGGTAGACGCGGGACACTTCGCCACAGAATTTCCGATTGTGCATGTATTGGCGGAAGTGTTGGCGTCGGAATTTGAAAAACTTTCCTACAAAATAAAAATTGCGGAAGATACAAGCTCCCGCGACGTTTTCAGCGTAGTTTTGTAGTGCGGTAGTTTGGTAGTGTCTGTTGTTAAAGTAAAAAAACTGTGCAACCTTTGCAAATAACAGGAAC
>CAJOGS010000325.1:0-1628 GCA_905234045.1 uncultured Selenomonadaceae bacterium
GTTGAGCGTCCTATTTTACATCTTTGTAAGATAATCCACGAGTAACGAGACCAATAACCCTACTGCTCACGCCAAATTTCTTGCTCATGGCGACGGTTCCAAACTCCCTGCTATAACGCACATAATGCCCACGAATATATTTAACATCGTCATCAGTGAGTTTAGCGGCATAATTTGAACTTCCGCGTATTGCCTTTTTCAAACCCAGTTTGTAGGCGTGAACCATCTGTTGTGACCTATCAGCCCATTCAAGATTATCAACATTATTATTAGTTTTATCTCCGTCTTTATGGTTTACGGTATTGAAGTTGTTGGGATTAGTAATAAAAGCCTTAGCAACTAAAATATGAACTCGACAAGTACGGTCTTTGTCTTTCCTAATAAGTCTCACCTTTAAATAGCCGTCGTGATTCGCACTTAAAGAACGCAACCGCCATTTGCCGCTCTTATTTCCTCTGTTGTCACCTTGACTTCTGACTTTTCCCGTGTTGCTGATTTGATAAAATCCGTCAAAACCTTCAATATCTCGCCATTCCTCAACCATAGTATAACACCTACCTTTTTTTTTCGTATGCTTAATTATACCACGTCAAGGTACAGATGTAAAATAGTTTCGTTGCTGATTGCCCTCGTCTTTACGTTAGGGGTTTCCAGCAGTTAGAGAGATTTAACCTGACCTGAATTTGTTAAGCCAGCACCAACAAAGACAACCCTTGTCAACGGTTATCGAAGTTATTTTCAAACTATCGTCCAGACCTCTAAAAATTATTTTCTGCCCAGTTGGCAAATATGTTATCTGCAAGGGATTTACCGTGCATTTCCAATATGCGTCTACCCCGAGCCTGTTTATCGCCCATCTAAGCTGCGCATAACAAGAATTTGGGAGTGTACCCGCCGTCTGCCTTACCACCAGAGCGTTTGCCAAAGGATACTGCATAAGCCGTACTATCAACTTCAACGCCGCTGTCGTACTCTTCTTGCTAGCCCTGCTTCCCTTACAGACCACATATCTTTTCTTACTCCGCCAAAACTCATCGTACCCTTGACCGATTATCTCCTTAATATCCATCTCTTGAACATCCACTCCACCACCCCCCAGTTTTTTCAACCTTGCGTGTTCTCAAGTGCATGGAAATTTTTGCAAATTTCTCAGCAGGAAGGTATACCCGGTCTGACTTTTCGCCTTAGCTTTTCTCCTGTCCAATCTCCCTGCAAGTCAAGATTAAAACTGACAGAAAAATTCTATCAATTAACCTGTGAAATTCTATCTCAATTTCTCTTTAGTTCAATTACCACTAATAATATTTTATGGTAATCAGATATTATCCTTGATAACAATCGGGATTGAATTTGTTATCTCTAACTCTTGCTTGCTGATGTACAAACCACCCATCTTACAAAGCAGGTCTATTGCTTTCAATCTGTCTTTAATACTTCCTGTTCTTGCTATCTCCGTGAGTGTTGTTTGTATCTCATCAGCTTGCATTATTTTTTCTGCGTTGTGTGTCTCATATAATTCTTTCAATCTTCCCTTGATTTTTGGGTTTTTGAGTAGCTTATGGGCTTCAGAACCAGCGGCAGAATAGGAATTGCCTTTTGAGTAAGCTGAAAGATATGATTTGGTTGCA
>CAJOGS010000325.1:1657-2727 GCA_905234045.1 uncultured Selenomonadaceae bacterium
TCTGCCTTGAAATGACTCCGAAGTTGTCTTCATTTTGTTTCACTCCTTCCCAATGAAAAACACCACCGCCGATCTGTTCGGTGTGGTGTTGTTGTTGTTTGAGTTCGATACTTGTTAAAGTGATCGGGAATCGTAAAAGGATTTGGCAATGATTTCACGCTTGCCCGCTTGCAACGTCGACACTTGCGACTGTGGCAATTATACCACAAAAAAACGGAAAAAATTCCTGGAAAAAACTGAATTTAATATGAATATAAAAGCCCCAAAAAAGTCACGAAAAAGTTACTGAAAAGTTTTTCTATATAATATAGTCGATACACTGAAAATTGACGTATGAGCTTGTTTTTTCCCGTGATTAGTTTATCGCGGGAAATCTGCAAAACGTCACAGCGGGCGAATTAGACGGGGTAAATTGGCGTGGGTGTTGTCAATTTTTAAGAATCGGGGAAAAATGCTTGATTTTATCCCCGATATTTGAGCAATAAAAAAACCTGCCTTTTGAGCAGGTAATTTTTTATTGTTCGGAATTGCTTGCCGAATTACTTCAAGAACACGGCAACGGCGATATTATCTATTCGCCTTCTTTAATCGGCGGGTGGTTTGCTATGTACTCATCAGCACCACGCCGAAAAAGCTCCATCAATCCAATATCACGCGCCGCCGCTGCTTGTTTGTATTCGTCTTTTTTGCCTTTCGCTACCGTGACATTAACATTGTCGAATTTTTTTGCGTTATATCGCATTTGCGCCGCAATTTTCGCCGCTGATGTTTTTGGCTTTTGTTCGCTCATGTTGACCAACCCTTTCATTGTTTGATTGAATCAATTATAAAACAAAGTATATAAAAAAACAAGGCAGAATCAGAAAAATTTTTTATTTTAGGGGTTGACAAGATAAACCAAGTATGCTATCATACGCACAACTTAAAGATAAACCAAGTTGATAAACAAACAAGCAAGAATCAGCAAGGTTAATCTGAAAGTTGAATCGTCGAGGAGACGTTAAAGCAAAGGCACTTTGAAAATCGTATAAAGCCCGAAACACTGAACAGCACAGATAGACCGCTTGAAT
>CAJOGS010000325.1:2744-3423 GCA_905234045.1 uncultured Selenomonadaceae bacterium
GATAATCATAGGACGCGGGAGAAATAGGAAATTCAAATTTTGCCGAAAGGCATTTTTCAAAGTATCCATATTTTGAAAAGTGCCTTGCAGCACTGAATTTTGTTTAGAGATTTTAAGGAGGTTTTTTAAATGTTTAACAATGACGCTATTAACAGAACTATCGACGCGGTTGTTGCAGTCAAAAATTGCGTTGCAAATTACCGCAAAAGCCCCGCGTTTACGCGCTGGTGTAAAAATTATGTTACCCGTGAAGTTATGAAAGCCATTGAAACGGGAATCGCGAAGGCGGCGCAAATTGATTCTTTTCTGTATTCGCCCGAATTTACTGCGCAATACAAAAAAGCAATCCAAAAGCAATTTGCCCGCGTCGAAAAGAGGACGCGCAAAAAATACGCTGATGAGTTGCAGGCGTGGGAAATTATTCAAAAAATGCCGCGTTATGACAAAAACGAAAAAATTGTTATCGACATTTAAAATTTAAATCTTGTACACAGTGCCGAATGGCGGCGTTTCGTCAATCGGCATTGAATAGAGGATTTAAAGAAAATTCTCTAGAGGTTTTTCAAAGATTTTAAGGAGGTTTTATTATGGAATTCTTCGTTTTTCCTTGCCTTTATGACGGGGAAAAAACATTTTCGTCAGATGAGCCGATTGGAACTTTCACCGATTTTGAAGAGGC
>CAJOGS010000326.1 GCA_905234045.1 uncultured Selenomonadaceae bacterium
TCGAATGTATTGTGCATTCAAAATCTTGCGGAATGATGGGACCAATTTTTGTAATAATTTCAACCTGTCTGTCAGATTCGGCTTTATCTTTGCAAAGCAGAATCAAAAGCATTTTATTTTCGTCAAGTTTTTTTGCCATCAGATCATTCTCCTTCTTGTAAAAAATTTTTCTAAAGTTCACTGTAAATAACTTTTCCCGAGGAATTTTTCGGAATTTCTGCGATAAATTTTACTTCAAATGCCGAGGGATGTAAATTTAATTTTTCGCTTAGGAAAGGGACAATATCTTTCAAAAAATTTTCGTTCGTGATAAAAATTTTCATTTTATCGTCAACGCCCGAAAAAGTCGGCGAGTTGATTTATTACGGCGAAAATATTTCTTTGGGTTACGCAGAGAGCGGCGAAGACTTAATTGAAGGCGACGAAAGATGCGGCAGACTTGAAACCGGCGACCTTGCAAAATTCGACGAGGAAAATTTTTACACAATCGTCGGGAGAAAGAAAAGATTTTTGAAAATGTTTGGCAAGAGAATAAATCTTCAAGAAGTCGAACATATTTTGCGACAAAAATTTAATATCGAAGTTGCGGCGACGGGCATTGACGATAAAATGAAAATTTTTATCACGGACGAAAAATTTTTGAAAGACGTTGTCCCCTTCCTAAGCGAAAAATTAAATTTACATCCTTCGGCATTTGAAGTAAAATTTATCGCAGAAATTCCGAAAAATTCCTCGGGAAAAGTTATTTACAGTGAATGAAAAAATTTAAGAGGTGATTTTTTTGTTGACGGAAAAAGAATTTTTGCAAGAAATTGCCGTTGCCGCTGACGAAAGAAAAAAATTTGTGAAAAATATTGTTGCTCACGGCTTGCCTATTTTTATTTTCGGCGCAGGAAATTATGCCAAAGAAGTTACAGATATTTTCAATGCTCACGGTGTTAAAATTGACGGCTATTTGGTCGATGAACAATATTATACTTCGAATACATTTTATCTTAATCGTCCGATTTACAGTATTTCAGAAATTTTCAACGATAAATCAAAAAATTTTGTCGTAATTAGAGGACTCGCTAACAGAATTGCCCTGCAAAACGCAAAAGACAGACTTGCAGAAAGATCAGGCTGTTTTATCTATGAATTTATAAAAGAAAAATTTTATACTCTGACTTACGACGAAATTATCAGCGAAAAAGATAAATTTTTTGAAACTTACAGCTTATTGTCAGATGATACTTCCAGACAAACTTTCATGATTTATTTGAAAGCGCATCTTTCGCTTGTCCCGTCTTATCTTGAAAGCATCTTTGAACCGAAAGAGTATTTTAATGAATTGACTCGTGATTCGATTACGCGTGGAGATGCTATATTTGTTGACTGCGGAGCGTATAACGGTGACAGTGTAGAAAAATTTATCGACTTTGTCGGCGGCAATTACAAAAAAATTTTTGCGTTTGAACCTGATAACGGAAACTTTATAAAACTTCAACAGATGATTAAAGACAACGAATATAAAAATATTGTTCTTTGTAACTGCGGCATTTGGGACAAAAAAGAAACTTTGAAATTTAATTCACGAAAATCAACCAGTTTTTTCATTTCTGAAGACGGAAATACTATTGTAAATGTTGACAGCATTGATAATATCGTCGGCGGTGAAAAGGTTACTTTTATTAAAATGGACGTTGAAGGGGCTGAACTCAAAGCACTGAACGGAGCGATACAGACACTGAAACGCTCTAAACCGACTCTTGCGATCAGTGTTTATCACAGAAAAGAAGATTTGATTACTATTCCTCAATTTATAAAAAGTGTTTATAAAGACGCGCGTTTTTATCTTCGTGAACATAGAACACAAAACTTGTTGGAACTCGATTTATATGTTATTCCCTAAATTTTATTCTACTTGAGTAGAATAATTTCATTTCGTTTTATCTGAAGGAGAATGGTGCAGTTGGCAAAAAAATTAAACGAAAATAAAATGCTTTTGATTCTGCTTTGTAAAGATAAAGCCGAATCTGACAGACAGGTTGAAATTATTACAAAAATTGGTCCCATCATTCCGCAAGATTTTGAATGCACAATACATTCGATAATCGGCAAGAAAAATTTTGCCGCCTCTTTTAACGACATTCAAAAAAAGAGCGATGCAAAATATAAAATTTATATTACTTCGCCTGTGTCATATTTGGATAAATCTGTCTTGATGAAAACGCTGGAGGCTTTTTATCTGGCACCAAAAACCGGAATGGTCGGGATGATGGGT
>CAJOGS010000327.1 GCA_905234045.1 uncultured Selenomonadaceae bacterium
GTTGGAGCGTTTGCTGGCAGAGCGTCTTTCTTTTTGGTACTTTTTCTTTGACAAAACAAAGAAAAAGTACTTTAAATATAAAAAACATATCTAAAAAAAGAGTTTACCAACAGCCCCTAGCGCAACCTTTGCAAATAACAAGAACCCGGCGCGCACGGACGCTTTTTAGTGTTATAGTGGTGTAGTGTTATAGTGTTATAGTAATTTGCTATCACACTATAACACTATCGAACTATCACACTACTTTTTCGCAATGCAAAAAGAAAGTACATTTTAATATAAAAATCTTCAGCAAAGAAAAGTAAATCTAAAAATAAAAATCTCAGTACCAAAGATTTTTCCAACACGCCATAACAATCAATTACATTAAAACATTGAAAAAATTTCTGTCACGGTTTAAAATTGTGGCAGTTTTTTTATTGGAGGTTTTAAATTGGAAAATATTTCAAAAGTGTATGAGCCGCAAAATTTTGAGCGTGAAATTTACGCGCAATGGGAAAAAGATAAAAATTTTCATACAGAGGCAGACCGCGCAGGGCAACCTTACAGCATAGTAATTCCGCCGCCAAATGTTACGGGGCAGTTGCATATGGGGCACGCGCTGGACGAAACTTTGCAAGATATTTTAATTCGCTATCACAGAATGAAAGGCGATAATACTTTGTGGATGCCAGGCACAGACCATGCAGGAATTGCGACACAAGCCCGCGTTGAAGCGTCACTTCGTGAAGAAGGAACTAACCGCTACGAACTCGGCAGAGAAAAATTTTTAGAGCGCGTTTGGCAGTGGAAAGAAAAATACGGCAACCGCATTACTCAACAACTGCGAATTTTGGGCGCAAGTTGCGATTGGGACAGGGAACGCTTTACAATGGACGCGGGTTGCAGTGCCGCCGTCAGAAAAGTTTTTGTAACTTTGTACAAAGAAGGCTTGATTTATCGCGGCAACCGCATTACTAATTGGTGTCCAAAGTGCAACACCGCACTTTCAGATATTGAAGTTGATCACGTCACGGAGCAGGGGCATTTGTGGCATTTGCGCTACAAATTCAAAGACAGTGATGAATATGTTGAAGTTGCGACCACGCGCCCTGAAACAATGTTGGGAGATACAGGCGTTGCAGTTCATCCTTCAGACGAACGCTATAAAAATTTAGTCGGACGCACTTTGATTTTGCCGATTGTCAACAGAGAAATCCCGCTTTTCGCCGATGAATACGTTGACAAAGAATTTGGTACAGGCGCGGTAAAAGTTACGCCCGCGCTTGCGCCACAATCTCGAACAAATCAGGGTTATCAACAACGACGGCACAATGGCGGACGGTCTCGGCAAATATTCCGGTCTCGACAGATACGAATGTAGAAAAATGATTGTCGAAGATTTAAAGGCGGCGGGCGTTTTAGTTTCGACTGAAAATCACGAACACGCGGTAGGACATTGCTCGCGTTGCGGTACAACGGTTGAGCCGCTTGTCAGTCGTCAATGGTTCGTTAAAATGGAAAGTTTAGCCGCGCCTGCGATTGACGCGGTTAAAAACGGCGATTTAAAATTTGTTCCCGAACGTTTCACAAAAATTTATATCAACTGGCTTGAAAATATTCGGGATTGGTGCATTAGCCGTCAACTTTGGTGGGGGCACAGAATCCCCGCGTGGTATTGCGATGACTGCGGCAAAATGACGGTTGCAGAAAATGTTACAGAGTGCGAACATTGCCACAGTAAAAAAGTTCATCAAGACGAAGATGTTTTAGACACGTGGTTTTCAAGTGCGTTATGGCCGTTTTCGACAATGGGTTATCCTGAAGAAACGCCTGAACTTAAAAAATTTTATCCTACAAGTACATTAGTCACGGGCTACGATATTATTTTCTTCTGGGTTTCAAGAATGATTATGATGGGCTTGAAATTTCAAGGAAAAGTACCTTTTAAAAATGTTTTCATTCATGGCTTGGTACGTGATGAACAAAATCGTAAAATGTCTAAATCTCTCGGCAACGGCATTGATCCTGTTGAAGTTATCGACAAATACGGCGCGGACTCCTTGCGCTTTAT
>CAJOGS010000328.1 GCA_905234045.1 uncultured Selenomonadaceae bacterium
AATAAAGAATTTGCAAAAAAGGAAGGCATTGAAATTTTGGCAGATGTTTATGATGATTTAGATGAGATGTCAGAAAAACTTCGGGGCAATTTGTTAAAGTGGGGATTTCCGATACTTGACGAAAAATTACCGATGTTGCCTGGCAGTTATCTTTTGGGAGCGTTGCCGAGTTTGGGAAAAACAACGCTTGCGCTGAATGTGGCGGCGAATATTTGCGAACAAGGCGCGGCAGTTTTGTATATCAGTTTCGAGCCAACTTCAAAACAAATTGCCGTGAAAGATTTGGCGGGATATTGGTTTAAAAAGATTTGGAATAACCACCGCGATAACAGGAAGACGGATTTAGTCCCAACAGCAACGCAGATAATGTTGGGAAGATACAATGCGGCTTTTAAATTTGACGAAATGAAAAAAGTTCGGGAAGAATTGAAGGAAAAACGCAAAAATTTCTATTTCCTTCAGGGAACAAAGGAAACGGCGCAGGATTTAATCAGGAAAATAAAGCCGTATGTTGATAACGGAGTTAAATTTATCGTCTTCGATTATCTTCAGTTGATTAAGGGAACGGATACCACAAAGACGGCAAGGGAACAAATTGATGAGACAATCCGCGAGTTACAAAATTTCCAATCAAAAAATGATTTGGTGATTCTCTTCATTTCTTCGTTCAATCGTGAAAATTATCGTAATTATGCTTGCATTGAAGCGTTTAAAGAAAGTGGCGGGCTTGAATTTACTGCCGACGGCATATTGGCACTGCAATTTAAATATTCCGACAGCGAATCACGCACCAATAATAAAAAATTTCAGGAGAAAAAACAAAGTAATCCGAGAGATATGGAGTTAATCTGTTTAAAAAATCGTTTTGGAATTGATTTTGTTGATGAGTTTGCTTATCACTCTGCACACGAAACATTTATTGAAAAGACTCAAGCTGAAATTGTCAAAGGAAATAGTGAAGTTGACGAAGATTAAAAAATCTCGTCGTCAACCGGCGGCGTATGCAAAAATCAGCGTTTCAAAATTTGAAATGCATAAGTGAACATCAAGAAAAATTTTGGGTTTTGTGTGTTTGCAAGTGTATGGAGATTTCGACAAATTTTCTGTCGGGAAGGTATACCCGGTTAGGTTTTTTTGCCTTAGCTTTTCAACGTCAATATCAAAACATATCAGAGGAGTGATGAAAAATGAAATTAAATCCGCGTCGAGAGAGTTTTTGTCTTGAGTACGCAAGGCGGCTTACAAGTCGGCAGGTTTTCGGTCGACGTCTAGAGAATCGGCACAGGCGAACAGCGCTCGTTTACTTGCTGATGAGAGAGTACAGGCACGACTGCGCGAGCTTGCTGGGAAAGTTGAATCAGCTTCAATCGCAGGCGTCGAAGAACTTCAACAGGGATTAACTAAAATCTTTCGTGGTGAAATGACTTCGGCAGTTGTGACGAAAGACGGCGAAGTTATTCAAGTTCCTGTGTCGGTGAAAGACCGATTGAAGGCGGCAGAATTGCTTTGCAAGACACACGGCGCATTTAAACAGGAATTGTCAATATCTGAAACAATTCCCGTTATTATCAGAGACAACATTTAAATTTGGATAATCCGAAAAAATAATCGGCGGAGAAACTTTTTGACTTCGAGACAAGCCGATACAGCGTTTGAAAATGACTTCGACGATAATTTTACCTACTGAAAAATAAGCCCGTAAACGCCTATATTCAAGAAATCACTTAATTATGCGGCTTTATTTTTATTGATTAACGCAAGCCGAGATGTGCAAAAGTTATGAATCAGTATGAAAAAGTAGTCGGAGTGTGCATCACGCTTGCGGTTGTCGTTATGAATAGCAGTTTTGAGTTTGTGGAAAATAATTCAATTCCGACAAAATTTTTTCGGCAATAAAAATCTTTTTTGAGATTCTGAAAGATGTTTCGGGAAAAAAATTTTGGATACTCCAATTTTTGGATTGAAGTATTTTTTTATTGTTGGGATTAAGTTAAAAAATGTTTAAATACAGGTTATAGTCATATACTGTAATTAAAATATTAGGTTAATTTAATCAC
>CAJOGS010000329.1:0-1216 GCA_905234045.1 uncultured Selenomonadaceae bacterium
GGGGTACTATACCCCCGCATATTAACGGCGTTGCCGTGTTGAATCCCGTCCAGTTTGTGGAACTCTACCAAAAAAAAGTTATCGACAAAATTATTGCGCCGCGAGAACTTCATGGGACACATCGTAAAATTTGGGATTATTTGCAGCTTTTGGGTTTGAATTTGGATGATGTTTATATTTGTGCAAGATTGACGGAAAATATGAACGTTCCCGATTTTGTTGAGCCGTATTATTCCGCAAAATAGTTGCCTTATCTTGAATTTCATGTTGCTGACCATTGCAACCTTAACTGCAGAGCTTGTGAACATTATTCGGGCTTGGTCAAAGAGCCTCATTTTACAAACCTAAAAAAATTTACGCGAGATTTTGAACAACTGCATAAATTTATCGACGACATAGGGTATATAAGAATTTTGGGCGGTGAACCGCTTTTAAATCCCGAAATAAATGAGTATGTAAAACTTAGTCGCCGACTTTATCCGCAGGCTGTCATTCGCGTAGTAACCAACGCCTTACTTTTGCCGAAAATGCCAGACAAATTTTTTAAGACGCTCCGTCAAAATGATGTAAGTATCCACATATCTTTTTATCCGCCCGCGCAAAGTAAAATCGAACAGATAACAAAATTATTGACCGAAAAAAAGGTTGAGTTTTTTGTTTCGCCTCTTACAAAAACGTTCACGGTTAAGCAGACTTTAAATCCTCACAACGAGGCGCGGAAAATTTTTTTGAAATGTTTTCAAGCGTCCTGCCGTAATCTTTACGACGGAAAAATTGCGGCGTGTTTTCTGCCGTTCACGACGAAATATTTTAACGCTTATTACAATAAAAATTTGCCGGAGGACGGCGCACTTGATCTCTATGAAAAAGATTTGACTACCGAAAAGTTAAAAAAATTTTTGTCCGTGCCTTTTGAGCGTTGCAGATATTGTACGGCTCCCGTGCCGATAAAATGGGGAACAATCTCTCAGCCCAGCCCCATTACAGATTGGACGAACGACCATTTGCCGAAAAATTAAACAGCCTTGAGGAAGTTTTAACCTGAATAGGCTAAAATTTTTTCTGAACTTTTTTTAAAGGTTGCGGAAAAATTATCGATTTTAATTTCCACTGAATTAAAGGAGATGTTTTTATGGCGGAAAAAATAATCACGATTATAACCATGTCGTACAACAAGGCTCCGTACATTAAAGATTGGGCGGAAGGTTTGGCTAAA
>CAJOGS010000329.1:1367-2251 GCA_905234045.1 uncultured Selenomonadaceae bacterium
GGCTTACAAAAAAATCGACACAAAATATTTTGCCGTGCTTGATTCGGACGATTATTATCTTTCTCCGCAGAAAGTCGAAAAGGCGGTAAAATTTTTGGACGAAAATCCGGATTACTCTTTTTATGCGTGTAATACTTTACTGGAAGCTCCCGACGGTTCGCAAAGACCTCAAAAACCTGAAGATGTCCCCGATGCGAGTTATACTAAACTTGGAAGTACACCATTTTTTCAAACGGCTTCGACAACCTTCAGAAATTTTTTTTCAACCGAATTGCTGGACGCTATTGATAAAGAAACGGGAACTGCAAAACGTCACGCATTTGAGGCGGACGCATTCAGAAATATTTTGGCGTTTCACTTCGGCAAACTTTATTTTGAAAATTCTCTTGACTGTGTTTGGCGCAATACAATCGGTGCTTGGGGAAAAACTTCTGCCATATCGAAAGAGTTATCAAATATGAAATGCTATCGCCAATATTTTGAGTTCTATACGGATCAATTCGGCTTTGACAATAACTCGCATTGTTGTTTGACGACTTCTTACTCATCTTATAGGGAAATTTTGAGTTATATCAGGCGATTGTTTGACGGGTTGAGCGTCGCCGAATTTAAGGAAACAGATTTATTTAAAAATGTTTTGGCGGCAAAAGAAGTAACGGATTTAAATTCGATTTTCAATGACTTGGTTGAGCAATATAAATATTTTGAATCAATCAATCTGAAATTATCATAAAATCTTGATTGGAGTTTTTAAATGCAAAAAAAATGGATTATTAAACATGACTATGCGGAAAAAATTTCTCAACTTTCCGCAACTCTCGGAGTGACGGAACTTACCGCAAAAATTTTACTTCATCGAAATATCACAGAAGTTGAGGACGCAA
>CAJOGS010000330.1 GCA_905234045.1 uncultured Selenomonadaceae bacterium
GGGCGGGCAAATGGTTTATGCGGTTTTTGCGGCTAGAAAAAGTTTTTCCGAAAATTCGCCCGAACTTCTTCAAAAAATTTGCGAAAAAATTTCTCAAGGTTTCGACTTCGGCTTAAAAAATAAAACTGCCGCGATAAATTCCGTTCTCGACAAAAAAAATTTTACTTTCGACGAACTTGATAATTATCTCGGCGGCGCGATTAAATGGAATTTGACGAACGCGGGAATTGACGCGCTGAAAAATTTTTATAAACTCGCGAATAAAATAAATCTTTTGGACGAAGTGCCGAACATAGAAATTTTTGACGCATAAAATAGAAATCCCGACGAAATTTTTCATCGAGATTTTTTTGTACACAAACTTGACAAAAGTCGCTTTGGGGGGGGGGTATAATTCTTTTTAAGATTTTTATTTATGAGTCACAATGGGGGCAAAAATGCAGCTTAAGTCTTCGCGTTATAATTTTTTGGTTACAGAATCCGATTACAACATCGCATTCAACTCTAAAAATTGCGCTTTAGTAAAGATTAATGAAGATTTTATAAAAATTTTGAACGATCCGAATCAAGAATTTTCGGAGGAAGAAAAAAATTTAAGAGAAAATATGTTTAAAGCGGGTTTCCTTGTCGATTCTCAAATTGATGAAATAAAGTTGCTTGAATTCAAATATTTGAAAAGCAAATTTGAGGGCGACACCTTGACGGTCACAATTATGCCTACTGACGCTTGTAATTTTTCGTGTTTCTACTGTTTCGAGAACAAAAAAAATTTAAAGATGTCTCAAAAAATCGTTGACAGTACCATAGAATTTGTTGAACAACGTTTGAAAAATTTCAGTAAGTTAAAAATTTGTTGGTTTGGCGGTGAACCTTTGTTGGCAATGGATATTGTTCGGCAGATGTCAAAAAAATTGATAGAAATTGCCGCCGTCCATAATTGCGAGTACAGTGCGTTCATGGTAACCAACGGATATTTGTTGAATCCCGCGATCATTAACGAGTTGAAAGATTATAAAATTGACGCTCTTCAAATCACAATCGACGGTGATAAGGAAAGTCATGATCGTCGTCGTTGCACCAAAGAAGGCGTAGCAACTTTTGAAAAAATAATTGAAAACTTAGCGAATAATTTTAAAATAGCTTGCCGAGTGAATATCGATAAATCCAATATTTTTTCGATAAAGTCGCTCATAAAAAAGTTAGCTAATGAGTTTGACGATAAAAAAGACGATCTCAATATTTCTTTCGGACAGATTTTGCCAATAGCCAATCAAGACAAGTGGGACACTTCGGTTTGTCTTTCTTTGCCTGAATACATAAGGTGTGTTGACGATTTTACCTCTTGCATGATTGAGGAACATTTTACGATTAAAAACCAATATCCATTCTACCCTACACCAAAAGTGAATTTTTGTGGAGCTGTTCAAATGAATTCTTTCGTGATTCGCCCAAGCGGTTTGATTGATAAATGTTGGGATTGTGAAGCAACTCCAGTCGGTGATGTTTTTAGAGGCATTGCTCATGATGGAAAAACTGAGCAAAATTTATCGAAGTGGATATTGCACGATCCTTTTGCCGATTCCGAATGCAGGAATTGCAAAATTTTGCCGGTGTGCTTTGGAGGTTGCCCATATTTCTCTATTGAGAGAAAGGAAAAAATGTGTCTGAAGTGGCGTTTTGACATTGAAAATGTTATCCGCAAAAAATATTTGCGCCACCTGCAAGGGAGGTGAAAAATTATGGAAATGATAGTTGAGCCGATTGCGGCAGAAGAGAACACGATCTGTCTCCCAATTAAAATTTGTATTCCCAACTGAGTAGAGAGGTGAGCGAAATGGAATTTATCATTGAGCCGATGGAGTGTGCGACAAACGGCTTTTGCGACGGTATTCATATTTGTCCGTTCATCGACGAATAATCTTTTTGTGGGAGGCAGGTGCATGGAATTTATAGTAAATTTTGATTTTTTCCCCGACAGCATCTGTTTGATCGTATTTTGTCCGTTCGATTAAATTGGATTTTAGATTTACTCCGAAAAAATCAAAAATTTTGACGGGTATGAACGTATAGAAATTTTTTAACTTCTGAAAAAAGTCTCAAACTAGATGGATTGAGGCTTTTTTTATCGGACAAATGGCGCACTGACGCATTTTTTCGAGACAGAAAAAAATTTTTTTTGAAAAGGGGTTGACAAGCGGGAAGTAAAGTAGTAATATACGCAAGCTGATTCACTTCAGCGGGCTCCTTGAAAAGTAAACAATGTATTTGCT
>CAJOGS010000331.1:0-968 GCA_905234045.1 uncultured Selenomonadaceae bacterium
GATTGCCGTTGCACAAAATTATAATCCTCTGCAAAGACCGCGCAGACAAGAGTGGGAAGGTTTTTTTGTTGAAAACGGTGCATTCTATATCACGAGTCGCAAAAATCTCTTGAAATCCAAGTGCAGAATTTCAGGGCGAATCGGTCTTTATGAAATGTCAGAAAAAACTTATTTTGAGGTTGACGAGCCGAGCGATTGGTTGATTATGGAGCAGTTGAAGAATTATAGTAAAAGTTTACAAGTTTAAGTCTGCCGTATAAGAAAATTATTTTTTTTTTATAAAAAAGTTTTTTTGATGAGGTGATAATTGTGAACAATGAAGAAAATCGCGTTACGCCAAAACTTACTTCAAATAAATTCGATTTAAGGGAAGTGCGAGTTCACGCATCAGCTGTAATTTTTAAACTTATTGACTTCTTAAAGCCGAAAAATATTTTGGTTTATGGTTGCGACAATTTCAATTTAGTCAAATCATTTGAAGAAACGCTCGAGGTTGTTCGGATTTATAAATTTGATCCGACGGCAGAGGAATACAACAATTTGGTTATTAACAAAGTTGATTTAGTCGTGGATACCAACATAACGGAAAATCTTTCCGAAGATGAATTAATAAAAAGTTTGGAGCGTATCTCAAAAATTTCCGATAACGTTATATTTGATTTGAGTCAGGTTGCCGGTGAAAATGAGGTGCCTGAAAATATAATCAAATATCAAAAATTGCTCCAAAAATATTTTTCCTCTCTTACGGTGTTGAAAGCATTTGATAATTCCCACACCTTGGGGCTGACTTTTGATTTGCCGCAAGAAATTAAGAATCAGTGCAAAACTTTGTCACAAGGTGAAATAAATTACATTGACAATTTGACAAAGTTGGTCGAATTATTGCAATCCGGTAAGGAAATCGCGTTTATGCCCGGAGCACAGAGCGCAAAGTCTGTATTGGATTGGATCGACTGTTCGGACAATTT
>CAJOGS010000331.1:989-2119 GCA_905234045.1 uncultured Selenomonadaceae bacterium
TTAACCAAAATAAACACTCTCTTTGAGAAAAATATTCCCTTATTTCGTCCGAGTTGTTTACTTCATCTTCGAGAGACGTTAATTTGTGTTGTGGCTGTGAATCCTATTTTGCACGGAAAAATTTACTACACTATGACGAATTTGGGATTTAAAAATGTTTTTTTTCTGAGTGTAAAGGCTTATAACGAAATTATAGAAGAACTGAAAAAACTTCAAACGTCAAGTCGGGTTATGCAACGTTTTATGTCTTATGTTACTGACAAGCTGAACAGATTAGAATTTTTTGTCGAAGAACAAAATGAACTGTGCGCCGTAAACACCGCCGCATTTGGAAGATATAGAAACTTTTTTCAAGGCAGAAAAATCGTAATCGTCGCAAGCGGTCCTACTACGAGTTATTACAAGCCGATTGCAGATGCCATACACATCGGAGTAAATTACGCTTGGCGAAGTAAAAATATTCCTATGGATTTTCTTTTTACAAATGACGTAATTGGCAACGATAAGCAACAACCCGTTAGAATGGAAGAAGGTTTTGAACGTATTAAAGATCGCGTCTTTATAGGTAAGCGTCTCCAACACAGCGTCGCACAGGCTTTTTATGATTATCCCGTAGACATTTCGTTGAAAAAAACTAACGTATCCGTTTTTTATGTGGATTCCCTATTCCCGTATTCAAGTCCACCGCAAATTTACCAAGATATTTGTTATCATCCCTTGACAGCTTTCAAAAGTTCAGTTTTTACTGCGATTCAGTTTGCCTTTTTTACTTGCCCTGCGGAAATTTATTTGGTTGGTTGTGACGTAAGTGATTCGGGTCATTTCTATGAAAAAATTCCAGGCAAATATATAGACGTACCCCGGATTAAAATCGGCTATGCAAAGGTGAAGGCTTTTGCTGAACATCACTACCCCGGAACTAAAATCATTTCGATAAATCCCGTCGGTTTAAAAGGTTTGTTTAACGACGTTTACACTGATGAATATAAAAAATCGCTTGAAAACAAATAAGATTTTTTAGGAGGTTTTTTTGTGGAGATAAAAAAAATTCATGACGATTTAAATTTGGAAGTCGCCTTGATCGGCAGACTCGACGCAATCACGGCGATTGAACTTGATAAAAGTTTGCG
>CAJOGS010000332.1 GCA_905234045.1 uncultured Selenomonadaceae bacterium
TACAGTTAGTATTGAAGCGGGTACTAAATTGGAAGATTTATTGCAGTCTGTTGTGGATGACCTTAAACCTGTAGCAGCAGCTGTTAATTCAAGTACGGCTATTGGTCAAGATACTTCAGGTCAAGATGTTTATACACCTAATGGAAAATGGGCTCTGAATTTAACTGCAGTCAATGCAGGAATTGACAGTCAGATTTCTGGTTATACAATCACAATCAGTGATAAAAACGGTAACGCCAAAAAAGCTGCTAACGAAAAACTTGAATTTACAAATGTAATTTATGCGGCTAATCAGCAAACAGAGGATCATTCAGTTAAGATTCATGTAGGCGCGGCGGCAGGTCAAACAATTTCTATTGGCTTGAATGATATGCGCGCTGAAGCACTCGGCTTGCAAAATGCAAAGGCAGAGGTTCTCAGTGTTGCAACGATTGAACAAGCAAACGCGGCCATTGCTGCATTTGACTTTGCACTTTCAAAAGCTCTCGATCAAGCTACTACAATCGGTGCTATTGAGGCACGTCTCGAATACACTGCAAGCAACTTGACAACGTCCAGTGAAAACGTACAAGCTGCTGAATCCACTATCCGTGATGCTGATATGGCTAAGGAAATGACGAACTACACCAAGAATAATGTTTTGCTCCAAGCAGCTCAATCAATGCTTGCACAAGCTAACCAAAATTCCAGTGCAGTTTTGAGTCTTCTCCGGTAATTGAAAATTTTTACCTGATACGGTAGTAAAATAAAAGGCGTCCGCGTTTATCGCGGCGTCTTTGCAAAAAGGTCGTCTGTTCCGTTTGGAACGACGATCTTTTTGTTTGGCAATAATCTTAAAATGAAATAAAAAAATTCTACAAGACTACTGACTAAAAAAATAATTTTAACAACAGTTTCTGAAATTAAAATTTCAAAATAGTACTGTTTTTTATATTTTCTTACTGCGTTAAAATGGCATTTAAAAAATTTTTTATGAAATTCTGAAAATTATTTAAAAACATAAAAAATTATTAAAGTTCATAAAAAAAATTTACGATAATTAATTTAGGAGTGTCAACCGCTGAAATAAAAAATAAAAGCGGAAGGCAAATTAAAAATCGGTTCTTTGTAAATTTAGTTTTGGAAATGAGTAAATCTTCGCGTCGTTCGCAACGTGCACGGCGTGACGATTTAAATTCGGCGACGGTTGGATTTAGCGGGGATTTACTTGTTATAAAACCGGCGGGAAAAGGAATAAATGCATTTATTAGCCAAGGAGGAAATTACAATGGCAATGGTAGTAAAGAACAACATGAGCGCAGTCAACACTCTTAACACACTCAATAAAAACCAAAGTGCGCTCGGATCAAGTTTAGCAAAAGTTTCAAGCGGTCAAAAAATTAATACCGCAAAAGATGATGCGTCAGGTTATGCAATTTCCGAACGTATGCGCGTTATGGTTCGTGCTCTTGATCAGGCTACCCAAAATACCCAAAACGGTTCTTCAATGATGAAAGTTGCTGAAGGTGCCGTAAACAGTACAGTTGAAATTCTTAAGACCCTTAAGGAAAAAGCTATCAATGCGGCTACTGACACCAACACTGATTCAGACCGTGCAACTATTCAAAAAGAAATTAACCAATTCGTTGACCAAATCAACGATAATGCTCTTGCTACATTTAACGGCAAATATCTCGTCGATGGTTCAAAAGCTGCTATCGCTAAAAACAGCACAAAATCGGTTCTCATTAATCAGATGTTAAACGAGTCTACAAAAGTTGTTTCAAAGTTAACAGCACTGACAGATACTGCCGGAAAGAGTCTTAATATTGTTAAAGGTGACAGCGCAGTAATTTCAATTGTTTCACAAGGTAAAACTTATTCTTCTACAGTTAGTATTGACGATACTACTCAATTGGATGCTTTATTGCAGGCTGCTCAAATAGACGGGAGTCCCGCTGTAAAGGCATCGGAAGTCGCTACAAATACGGCTATTGGTCAAGATACTTCAGGTCAAGATGTTTATACACCTAATGGAAAATGGGCTCTGAGTTTAACTGCAAAAAATGAAGGAATTGACAGTCAGATTTCCGGTTATACAATCACAATCAGCGATAAAAACGGTAACGCCAAAAAAGC